>NZ_JBMCZA010000198.1:72357-115344 GCF_048654705.1 Nocardioides sp. CPCC 206348 | reverse complement strand
CCCTGCCCGGGCAGGCTGCTCCACAGCGACGCCGCGGCCGTGACCAGGTCAGGCCAGCCATGTAGGAGCCGGCCGGCGTCGTCGCCGGCGACGTCCATCAGCAGGTGGCGCGCCGTGTGGTCGACGTCGTGCAGCAGCTCGCCGACGGTGCGGATGTCCCGAGAGGTGAGCGGGATCTGCGTGATGTCGAAGAGCGCGTCGTCGACGTCGGCGAAGCCGCGCCGGCGGTCAGCATCCAAGGTCGCGTGCCTCCCGGATCAGGTCGCACAGGTCGACCACCAGTTGGGAGCTGTTGACCAGGTCGGGCCGGTGGGCCGGGAGTGGCCGGGTGAGCTCCTCCGCGGCCGTGAGCAGCTGCAGCGCGCTCTGCCCATCGAGGTCCTCCTGGTCGACGTCGGGCAGCTGGTAGTCCTCGGGGAGGAGTGAGCTGGCCTGCGCCTGTGCCAGGTAGACGCCGAGACCGAGGGACTGCAGCGGTGAGTCGGGCTCTGCCCCTTCCCAGACGCGGGTGGCGGCCTGGTGGAGCAGCTGGGCGATGGAGCCGAGGCGGTCCCAGGTGTCATTGGCGGTGAGGGTGTTCACGGGTGGTTCCTTTCGATCGGAGTGGTCCGGGATCGGGTCTGGTCCATGAACCCAGGTCGGGCCCGGTCCCTGCTCTGGCTGGATTGGGGCTGTGGATAACTCCGTTGGTGTCGGCGGCTGGGCACAAACTGGTCTCGTTTTCCTAAGTCGCGCGGAGGTCGTCGAACGATCACCCCGCGGCAAAGTCGAGAGATTCGCACTAGTGCTGACCGATGGAGGTGGTCGAGATGAAGGTCCCGATGACGGTGCTGAGGGTCGTGACCCTCGGGCCTGCGCTGCTGGTGAGCTTCGTCCTCGCCGTGGTGGTGTTCGCGCTGCTCCCGCCGGCGCTGGGCCTCGCCGCACAACGTCAAGGTCTACGGGTCCGCCGCCACCCACGTCCACGACACCTGCGGCTCCGGGGACCCGGTCTTCGTGCACGGCCTCGAGCGCACCGAGAGCTGGCCGGCCAAGGAGACCGGCGAGAAGCGCACCAAGAACGTCGTGGTCGTCGACAACCGCTTCGGCGAGGTCGGCATTTCGCTTAGGTACGTCTCCGCCCGGATCGAGCGTGCCGAGCGCGCCGCGGCGCAGGCCGGCTGAGGGCGGGGACGGGCCCGATGGACCTCGTCGTACAGTCCCCGGACGAACTGCTCGCCGCAGTGCCCCACGTCCTCGGCTTCAACATGGCCCGAGGAGTCGATCATCCTGATCCCCTTCGGGCCCGGTCTCCCGATCACCCGCGTCGACCTGCCCAAGACGGCACGGGCCCGGGACGAGGTCTGGGATGCGATCGCGGACGTCTACGGACGGCATGCCCGGCCGGGCGCGCGGGTCGGCATCGTGTGCATCACCGAGGACCGCCGCAGCGCCGAGCTGGCCAGCCAGCACCTGTCCACCCGGCTGGACACCGTCGGCATCACCACGCACCTGAGGTTGTCGGCCGACGGCGAGCGCTGGCGGGAATTCAACACCGGGGCCACCGGCCTGCAGACCCAGGCGACCGCCGAGCGGATCGCCGCGAAGACCGTTTTGACCGGCGCTGTCCAACCCGCCGCCAATCGGGCCGCCTGGCAGCGTCCCTGGTCGGAGACCGTGAGCCGCTCGCCCAGGTCCTCCCTGAGGCGCGCGCCGCGGCAGTCACGCGCAGCCCCAGCGGCGAGCGCGAGTGGGCCCTGGACCGACTCGAGCAGTTCCACGCAGACGGAAACCGCGTCACCGACGTCGACGGCGCTCGGATGCTCGTGGCCCTGGAGACCATCAGCACCCGAGACGCGCTCTGGGAGGACATGAGCACCCATAACACCGCATCCCACATCTCCCTGTGGACCGACCTCACCCGGCGCGCGCGGGACGAAGTCCGCGCGGCGCCGGCCTCGATGCTCGGCTTCGCCAGCTGGCTGCGCGGCGACGGGGCACGTGCCTGGTGCGCACTCGACGAGGTGCCGGCCGACCGGCCCTACTCCATGGCCGCCATCGTCGCTTCGGCGCTGCAGAACGGCCTCCATCCCCGGGAGTGGGAGCGCCACCAGACGCAGATGCGCGAGGTCGGCGCCGAGCTCGACGAGTCGTTCGTTCCGAAGCCACCCGGCCACCACAACCAGCGGGACGCCCCACGGGCTCAACCCGCCACCGACCGACCTGCCCCCGGCCGCTGAGGAGAGATCCGTGATGGACCGCGACGACACCACCCCGCAGCAGAGCGTCACCGGGCGCCAGCTGCAGCGACTGGTCGTGCCGGCACCTGCCGCATACGACCCCAGCAAGCGCATCGACGTCATCCACGAACCCGACCTCGACCTTCTGTGGGGAGGCACCGAATAGGCGCCACAACCAGCGACGTCGACGAGGCCGACCGCCTCGCACGCGTCAAGCTCAGCTGCACCATCGAGCCCGGCGACCTCCGCGTCACCGGGCTGGTCAGCGAGCTCGGGGCAAGCAAGGTCCTCGGCTACCTCGAGGCCGCCGCCGAGGTTCAGCCTCACTGGGCCTTCTCGATCGGCCACGATCTCGCCCACGTCGACCCCAGCCGGGTCCTCGAGCAGGCAGAGAGCCGCGGCATCCGGTTTCTCACCCCGGCCGACGCCGAGTGGCCCAACCGACTCGGAGCGCTGCGCGAGGCCGGCGCGCTGCACGACCGTGGCGGCGAACCTGTCGGCCTGTGGGTCAGAGGCGAAGGCGACCTCCGCCAAGGTGGCGGCCAACGCTGTGGCGGTGGTCGGATCACGAGCTGCGACCAGCTACGGCATGGAGCAGGTGAGCGACCTGAGCCGAGAGCTGACCTCCACGGGTCAGACCATCGTCAGCGGCCTCGCGTTCGGCGTCGACCAGGCCGCCCATCGCGGAGCTCTGGCCGCCGGCGGCCCCACCATCGCCGTGATGCCCTGCGGAGTCGATCGCCCCTATCCGACCGCGCACGCTCAGCTGCTCGAGGCCATCGCGCAGCGCGGCCTGGTCGTCTCCGAGACCCCACCCAGCACGGCCCACACCCGAACTCGATTCCTGGCAAAAAACAGGATCGTGGCCGGCCTCGCCGAGGGGACCGTGGTCGTCGAGGGCGCCATCCGCAGCGGCGCGCTCAACACCGCCCACTGGACCACCAACCTCCACCGGCCCCTCACGGGCATGCCCGGCCCCGTCACCAGCGCCGCCTCCACCGGAGTCAACCAGCTGATCCGTCACGGCCAGGCATCCATGGTCACGAACGCCCAGGAGGTCCTCACCGACCTCACCACGGCCACCGCCGTGGCGAGCGCGCCACCGATCGACCAATCCTACGTCCCCGCGACGCGTCGCCAGGCGCCCGACCGCGTCCCGCCGACCGCCGCCACGATGTCGCGATCCGCGCCCGGCCGGTAAGCCCCGCCCAGCTGCACCGGATGATCCGGCCCTGTGGATAGCCTGCTTTGCGTCGGAGACCCCGCATACCGTGGCCACCAGACCGGATCTCAAGCCAGCACCGCCGGACGTTCAGGAGGCACCACCGATGATCGAAGGAGCAATGCAGCCGCCGAGCGCGAGCGCTGTACGAGTCGACTGGATGTGGAACACCCAGGTCGAGCGCGTCCTGGACGCCCCCCGACCTCCTCAGCTGGGCCAGCTGATAGCCACCCAGCAGCGCCCGACCGTACGTGCAGGTGGGCGTCGATGGGCGGCTACCTGCCAGCACAGACCTACCGCGAGGAGGCCGACACAGCTGGTCCTGGGTGACCGGACCGCGAAGGCGACCCCTGTCGGAAGGTCTGGAGGCGGCCCGTGCCTCCTGTCGCCAGCCACTGGAGGCCGCGGGTTGGGTCGTCAACGAACGCACGATCGCGAACCTCGAGCGCGTCCTGCAGAAGCTCAGCGGAGCACTGGACGCCCCAGCGCGAGTGGCTTGCCGCCGGTGGCGGCCGAGGCGGCACTCACAAAGAGGTAAGCGCCTACGAGGACAAACGCGAACACCACGAAACCGGCGGTCTTCTGTAGTCCCAGAGACCCGTTTGCGGTGGCGAGCAGAACGAGCAGCAGCGCGAGGTCCACGAGCACGAACAGCAGGGTAAAAGCCAGGGGGAGCCGGAGTGTCACAAGGGTCAGCATGACGATCATCACCAGCCAGCTGATGAGGAACAGTTCCTGGGTCCTGATTGCATCGTCGGCCGCGATACCGAACCAGTTGTGGGTGAGGCCAAGGACGAGCAGTGAGTAGCTAAGCCAGAAGCCGGCGAAGACCCCGAACACGGCACCGACAACGCTCTGGCCGATCGCGGCCGCCCAGATGGCTGCGATGGTCAGCCCAAGCCCGGTGGCAGCAACCAGGATCGCCAACGAAGCTCCGGCGGCCGCTGGGGGCACGAATCCGACCAGTACTAGCCCCAGCGCGGTGGAACCGACGATGAAGGACGGCAGTCCCAGAACCGAGGGGTCCCCGGCCCAGACTGGTGCGGGTTCGACCGCTACAGGGTGGTTGAGATCCAGGTCGGACGTAGTCATGCAGCACCTCTTCTTCGGGGCACGGCCGGGTTGGCCGTGGCGCCGGAGGTCCGACGCGCTGCGACCTTATGGGCGTCGAACTGCGTCAGGCTCCGTCCTCGGAGGACCAAAGAATCGACGGTCGTTGGGCCGCCCGGGAGCAGCGGTGGACACGCGGACGTCGACGCAAACACAGCCCGCGGGCGTCGCCAGCACTGGGTTTAGTTCCAAGACGTCCAGATCACGATGCCGGACCATCAAGTCGCCCACGCGGCACACGAGCTGGGCGACGGCGGATATGTCGACCCCGGGTGAGCCACGCACTCCATCGAGGATCGCGGAGCCACGCAAGCTTCGTAGCAGCGCGTGGGCTTCCTGCTCGGAGAACGGCGCGCCCGCGAAACGTACGTCGTCCGAGAGTTCCACCAGCACGCCACCCAGGCCAACGACCACCACCGGACCGAAGGTCGGGTCTTGCAGCCCGCCAACGACGAGCTCGACTCCGGTGGCCATTGGTTGGATCAGTACCTGCGCATCGTCGTACGATCCGAGAAGTCGCCGGGCCGCGCTCCCCACCTCGTTTGCGTCACGCAGACCGAGGACCACCCCGCCGACATCGGTTTTGTGGGTGATCGACCCATGTTGCAACTTGACCACAACGGGGTAGCCGAGATCCTTCGCGGCCTCGACCGCCGACTTCTCGTCGCGACACAGGGTGCCAGGCACAAGCGGGATCCCCTGATCGGCGGCGAACGCCAGGTCGACGGCCGGGTCGTACCCGAGTCCCATGGGAAGCGTGTCCGCGCCGCGCTCGTCGCAGGTCGATCGCAGCACAGCGGGCGCGGACCGGAGTTGACCAAAGCGGACCGCATGTCCGATAGCTCGGGCGGTTCGCTCCGGCCATTCGAGAACTGGCACGCCCGAGCGCCGGAGCATGGCCGCGACGGGCCGCTGCGACTGCCTGGCGACCCAGCACACACAAACGGTGACTGGAACACCGTCACGGCGCAGAGTTTGAACGGCATCGACGAGCCGCTCTGCCACCTCATGATCAGCCGCGCGCTGCAGCAACACGGCCACCACGACGTCGACCTCGCCGGACCGGGCTAGGTCCTCGACCAGTGAGGGGTAGAGATCGGCGAAGCGCGACCAGACCGGTGTGATGTCTACGGGGTTGCGAGGACTGGCATATGAGGGGAGGTCGCGGGCCAATCGCTGCTGGAGCGTGTCCGAGAGTTCGGGTACCTCCAGCCCTTCCGCCTGGAGCAAGTCCGTCAGTTCCGTGCCGATGCCACCAGAGTTGGTCACGACGGCCACGCGGGGCCCACCTGGAATGGGTTCTGCATCAAGCAGCGCCGCGACGTCGAGCATCTCAAGCCCGGTTCGGGTCACGATGGCCCCTGCCGAGACCAACACGTCCTCCCAGACCCGCCTGCTGGTTGCGAGCGCCGCGGAGTGCGAGGCCGCTGCCCGCGCTCCGGAGGGAGATTGGCCGAGAAGCGTCACAACGACAGGCTTGTCCGGCACGAGCGCTCGAACCTGCTTCAGAAGCTCCTGCCCGGCGCCCACTGACTCCAGCAGAAGGCACGCCACCCGTGTCTGAGGGTGTGCTGCCAAGTGACCTAGAACCTCAGCTTCGTCGACATCGGACCTGTTGCCGGTCGAACAGCCGACGGCGAATCCGTATCCGTCGTCCGCGGACAGCACGGGCAGCGCCATCGCATATGAGCCTGACTGAGTTACCAGGCTGACGCCCCCTGAAACGGCGATCGATTCGCGGGTCAATGACGCATTGAGGGAAGTACCAACAACTTGCACTCCCAGACAGTTCGGTCCGAGCAGCAGCATTCCGGCCCCGCGGGCGATGGCTACCAACTCGTCCTGCAGGATTCGTCCACGCTCGCCTGATTCGGCGAAGCCGCCACTGAGCACGATGCAGGCACCAATTCCGGCTGCCGCGGCGTCGGCCACGACACGTGGAGTGGCTTCGGCGGGCACGGTCACCACCGCCAGGTCGACCGGCCCTGCCACCTCACGCAGCGAACGGTGAACGTGGTGCCCCTCGAGCTCACCACCGTGGACGTTGACCGGCACAACCTCGCCCCCGAATGACGAGAGGTTCGTCCAGACCAAGTTGCCGACGCTCCCCTCCCGTGCGGAAGCGCCGACCACGGCGACGCGCCTGGGCTCGAACAGCGCCCGCAGGGATCTTGGCCCGAACGGCTGCTGGTCACTATCCGTCATCCCATACTCAGGCGATCGCAGGCTCGGACGTGAAGGTGCGGTCGAGTTCGGCAGAGTCGAACTCACTTGCATGTACAGCAAGCGGGTCAACGGCGCGCACCATTTCAAGCTCCTCCGGCGTCGGTACGGGCACCGTGCCCAGATCCGAGGAGATTTGCAGCTCGAAGCCGGTCGAGCGCTCCACCTCTTCGAGTGTCACGTCGGGGAACAGCTGAACCAGGCGGGAGCGTCCAGCGTCGTCGTAGTGGAACACCCCGAGTTCGGTGACGAGGTGCTGTGGCCCCCCACCTGTGTAGCCGAGCTCGACCCTGCTGCCACCCGGGGAGCGATGGCCGAAGTCGGTGATGAAGTCGCACTCGCGTACGAGCGTCCGGCCGGAGCGGTGCCGGGTCGTCCAGAGCGTCAGGTTCTGGATGGTCGCCGAGATGTTGCAACCGCCGCCACCACCACCCAACTTCACCTTCAGTCGATCCAGCGGCCCGACGGCGGTGACATTGGTGTTGCCGTAGGGGTCGATCTGGCCACCGGAGAGAAACATCCGGTCGACTTCGCCTCGGCAGGCGGCGTCGAAGAATTCTTCGAAGCGCATGCTGTAGGCCGCCCCGTATTTCAGGGCATGGTCGTTGCTGGTCGGCGGCACAAAGGGCGGGTCCGGGTTGACGGCGTACATCGCCCCCTCGATCAGGAGCATGTTCGGCGCGTGCGTACGGCGGGCAACGTGCATAGCCACTTGCGCGCAAGGACTCCCGAACCCGTGGAAGACGACCTCACGGTCAGAGATCGTCCGGGCCAGCGTGACCACGAACCACTCAGGCAGTGTCCAGTTCATGCGAACAGTTCCTTCCACTCCTCGATCGAGTGCGACCATGACATCAGTCGGTCCAGCCGGTCCTGGCCCAGCGCCGCACGGTAGGCATCTTCGCCGCCGAGTCGCGTTACCCAGTTCGTTAGGTATTCCTGAGCCGTTTGGGTCTGTCCGGCCGCCGCTACGTACGTCGCCAGGTGTTGCCGGTCGTAGGCGTACCCGGGGTAGCAGGAGGTCGGGTGTGCCCCGAACGGAACCTCGACCACGACCGATACGCGGTGTCCTGGAATGGTGACACCGGTCGCCACGACCTCCTCGGTCGTGACCAACCGGTCGACCGTCGCCACGACCTGTCGAGCAGCACGGGCGAAGTGTTCGTCGAGCACGTAAGGCTGCTCCAGGTGCAGATTTCCAGCCCGATCGCCAATCGGGGCGTGGATCAGGGCAACGTCTGGCTCAAGCGGCGGTACGGCGACGAGTGTCTCCCCGGTAAACGGGCACACTGTCTCGGCGTACTCAGGGTGCATTCGACGGATGTCGGTCCCCTTCACTCCGCGAACGGGGAGGAAGGGGAGGCCCATCTGTGCCGCGCGCAGTTGGGTCAGCATCGTTACACAGCAGGTCTCGCGAATCTCCAGCTCGCCTGCCTCCGCCGCGCGCCGGTAGGAAGGGGCGAGCCCAAGGTCCTGTTCGAAGCCCACATAACTCTCTTCGCAAACCGAGACTGCGCCCGCGGCGACGAGAAGGTCGACGTCCATGCCGTGGGCAGAGCCCACGACGTGCAGGTTCCGCCGGCCGAGCCTTACCAACTCTCGGACGAGGGCCATCGGAAGCCGGGAGGACAGGCCGCCGCCCAGCGCCACCATGTCCCCGTCGCGCACTCGGGCAGCGGCCGACGGCAGATCGCCTACTTTGTCCTGATCGACGAACATCGCGCTCCTTCTTCCTTCATTGGCTGGTCATTCCGCCGTCGACCGTCAGCACTGAGCCGGTGACGAAGGCCGACTCGCTCCCGGCGAGGTACAAGGCGGCGGCTGCGATGTCCTCAGGCTGGGCAAGCCTGCCGATGGGGTACTTCACGAGCGTCATCGCAAGTCCGCGTTCCAGGTCTCCGTCGCCGCGCGCCCTTAGGAGCGGTTCCATCAGCGGGGTGTAGACCGTGCCCGGCGCGATGACGTTGACGCGGACGCCTCGTGGTGCCAGGTCCACCGACATGGACCTGGTTAGCGCCAGCACCGCACCCTTGGCGGCGCAGTACGCCGCGAAGTTCGCCACACCCACGATTGCGGCGACCGAGGCCTGGTTGATGATCGAGCCCCCTCCAGCCGCCAGCATGCTCGGCAACACGGCCCGAGAAGCAAGGAAGGTTCCTTTGGCGTTGATCGCCATACAGCGGTCCCAGTCGTCCTCGTCGGCGACATCCACGGCACCGGTACTGGCGACGCCGGCGTTGTTGTAGAGCACGTTCACCGGACCGAGCGACTCCACCAGTGTCCGAACAGCTGCGCAGACCTCAACATCGACCGAGACATTCGCCGCAACGGCGATGGCCCGTGCGCCCTTTGCCGTCAACTCGTCAGCGACCCGGGTCGCGGCAACTCGGTCGACGTCGAGAACGCCAACCGCCGCTCCTTCGGCCGCAAAGAGGTGGGCTGCGGCACGGCCGATCCCAGCCCCACCACCAGTGATGAGGGCGACCTTGCCGCTGAGCCTGCCGGTCAACATGCGATGGACCTGTACTCCAAGCCGAGTGCCCTTACCAGAAGGCTCTCCATCTTCAGCGTCTCGAGCGTCGGGCTCCCGATGCCATGAGCGACGACCACACGGTTCATAGTCCGCGGCTCCCGGCGACGGCTGACGGACGGTTCGCCTCACGCTGGGCGGCCTGGGCCACCTGCGTGATCGGGTCGTAGACAGGGGAGAAGGGAGGCGCATAGGCGAGATCGAAGCCGGCCAGGTCATCGACGGTCGAGCCGGAGTGCAACGCCGCTGCGACCACATCGATCCGCTTGGCCGCGCCGTCGGCTCCGACGATCTGGGCTCCGAGGATACGTCCACCGCGTTCGTGGACCAGCCGAACATGCATGGCTGCCGAGCTCGGGTAGTACTTTGCGCGCGTCTTCGCGGACACATCAGCAGCGACAGCATCTAGGCCTGCGGCCCTGGCCTGCTCGAGCGAAAGCCCTGTGTGTGCGACCTCGAGGTCGAAGACCTTGACGACGGCTGTCCCCACGACACCAGCGAAGGCTGCGTCCCCACCGGCTGCGACGATGCCCGCGACACGGCCGGTCTTGTTCGCGGCGGGCCCGAGCGGCACGTACGACGGTGCGGCCAGGACTCGGTGGTGGTGCGCGACGCTGTCGCCCGCGGCGAAGACACCGGCGTGCGACGTCTGCATTCGTTCGTTGACCAGCAGTGCACCTGCCTGCGATGTTGCGAGGCTGGCAGCAGCGAGTAGGCCGGTGCGGGGACGTACGCCGAGCGCGAGTACGACAAGGTCTGCAGTCAACTCGTGGTCGTCTAGCTCGACGACCACTGCGTCGGTGCGCAGTTGGAGCCCTCGGAGGCTTGAACCGAGGTCCAGTTGGACGTGCTTTCGCACCTCGACCTCGACGCGCTCCGCGATGACCTCGTCGAGCGTTGACATCACGCGCGGTAACCGGTCCACGACAGTCGTTTTCACACCCCGGTGGGCCAAGCAGTCCGCGACCTCAAGACCCACGTAACCCGCGCCGACGACGACGGCTCGGGCCACCTCGGGGAGCCGGGCACGCAGAGCCATCGCGTCATCGAGGCTGCGGACCGTTACGACTCTCGGGTCTTCGGTCCGGAGCGTCGGTGGGACGATCGGTTCAGCGCCTGCTGCGTAAACCAGCGTCGAGAATTCCAGGGTCTCGCTGTCTGATGTTTGTGCCGTGCGTTCATTGAGGTCGAGTGCCACGACCTCGACGGAATGGCGCAGGTCGATGCGGCGATGTTCGATGAACTCGGTCGGCGGATGCGCGATCAAGGAGGCGGCGTCCGCGACCAGGCCGGCCAGATAGTAGGGAATGCCACAGACACCGTAGGCGGAGTAGCGACCTGACTCGAGGACGGTTATCTGAAGGTCCGGGTCTGTCCGGCGTGCCGCGGAGGCGGCCGACATCCCGGCCGCACCTCCGCCGATCACGAGGAGGCGCTCCGCTGGGTTGCGCCGAAGATGGTTGGACACCCGGCCAACCTAGGGAGGGTGATGCCGATCGACCCATAGCCTAAAAGGGCGAACAACCGCTGGTTCTTTGCCCTCTTGGGCCGGGGTGGACCCCGGCGATCAGGCCTAGCGTCCCGTTGAGTCAGCGTCAATCACGACGTGACGAGCGCGACGCAGGAGGAGACGATCGGATGTACCCACCCTCATTCCTGGCAGTTCCTGGACGTTCAGGGAAACCGCGCGTTGCGGGCCTAACGCATATGCTCGACAAGGGACTGGGCGTCATCGCGACTCGCGAACTGCTTGAAAGTCACGTGGACCTGGTCGACATCGTGAAGATCGGCTGGGGTATCGCCTACGTCGACTCCTCGGCACAGCGTCGCATCCAAACGTACGCTCGTGCAGGGGTCCCAGTCTGTTTGGGCGGCACGCTTTTGGAGATCGCCGCGGCCCAGAACCGGGTCGATGAGTTGCGCGTCTGGGCCCTCGAAATCGGCGTCTCCATGATTGAGGTTTCCAACGGTCTCGGTGTGCTCGATGCGGACCGAAAGAGTCAGCTGATCCGCACTCTTAGTGCCGACTTCACGGTTCTCGCAGAGGTCGGAAGCAAGGACGACCGCCCACCGGTTCTCGCCGCTTCTTGGGCGGCAGAGATGGAGCGTGACCTGGAGTCGGGCGCTGCCTGGGTGATCGCGGAGGGACGTGAAAGCGGAACGGTTGGGCTCTACGGTGCTGACGGCCACGTGCGCGAAGACCTCATCGCGAAGCTGACTTCGCGAGTACCCGTTGATCGTATGATCTTCGAGGCGCCCCAGAAGGCGCAGCAGACCTGGTTCATCCGGTCGCTGGGACCTTCGGTCAATCTCGGCAACATCGGCCCCGACGACCTCGTAGCCCTAGAGACGCTCCGGCTCGGCCTGCGCGCCGACACCGCACTCGTCGGGTCGTTGATGCTTGGAAGCTCGTCACGCCGGTGATACCGCTGCCCATCCCGAATACGATCTCGCGTCCTTACCGGGGGCTGTCGCTGCAAGACGTCGAAGTAGACCTAGACGACACCGACGCGGTGACTGCCTTTCTGATGGGCCGCGAGGTCTATCGACGCACCCGGTGGCTGCTGTTGCGCAACGACGCACGGCTGGCTCTGGTCGAGGTGCGTACCGCAAACGAAGCGCCGTTGCTCGCTCCGGTGGTGCAATTGCGGGTCCTATCCGGCCCTGCCCGTACCACCTGGCTTGAAGACGCGACGGTCGACGTCGGCAGTGCGACGGCCCTGGCCAAGGCGGTGGAGCTCGCGCTGAGCCCGGATGTGGACGCTTATGCCGTGCAGGGTCGCTATGAGCATGTCAACGTCATCTGGCGGCCCGAGCCGGTACGGGTGACTGTCACCGAGGTCATCCCGCCCGAGCCGGCGAAGTTGTACGAGATGGCCCGCGCAGCCGTCGCCTTCGACGAAGATCTCCCTCCCATCGATCTGGTGCTCGACGCCGTCGACATCCGCGAGCTTGCTCGTGAGCACCGCGCTCCGGTCTACCTGCTCCCGTGTCGGGGCTCTGGCGTCGACTTGCCCGGTGACGTCGCCTTTCTCGACACGCATCCGCCCGCACGGGAGGGCTGGCTGTTGGTGGGCTGTGGACGCTCGCAACAGTTCCACCGACACTTCTACGGTACGGACGCACGGCAGGTGGATTTCTGCCCGAGCATCCGCGCCGCTGATCACCTCACCGGTCGAGTTCTCACTAAGTGCTGCATGCTGGAGCGTGGCGTCGAGCGTCATGGGGATCGGGTGGTCGTACCTTGGGGCTCGACGCTCGATGAGGTGCGCCTCGCCCTGCGTCTGCTCAATGGCCTAGGCCCGGTCGCCGAAACCGGCCCCCTCGGCTCGGCCCGCACCGTGCCAGTCGCGGGAATCGAGGGCCTGTGAGTGCGCACCTGACTGACTCCGAGGTCTATGGCCACTTGTGGGCCTCGCCCGAGGTGCGCGCGCTGTTCACCGACGAGGGCCGGACATCCGCGTGGCTGGACATCCTGGCAACACTCGCCGAGGCGCAGGCGGATACCGGCCTGGTTCCGCAGGCCGCAGCGGAGGCGATCCGTCGCACCGTGACCACATGGCGCCCCGACATGGCCGAGCTCGGCGTCCGAACGCGGGAGACCGGCCACTCCACCATGGGACTCATCCAGATGCTCCAGGAGGTGCTCCCCAAGGAGGCCGGCGAGTGGGTCTACTACGGTGCAACGGTTCAGGACCTGACCGACACGTGGTTCGCCCTGGTGATGCGGACCATGACGACGCTGCTTCAGCGCGATCTCGATCGCGCCCGAGGAGCCGCTGCTGCGTTGGCCAACCGCCATCGCAACACCGTCATGTGCGGCCGCACCCACGGTCAGCCAGGGCTTCCCATCACCTTCGGTTTCAAGGCGGCGGTGTGGGCGGCAGAGCTCGACCGACACCTCGACCGGCTCGAGGAAGGCAGGTCCCGGCGCGAGCTGGTGCAGATCGGCGGCGGTCTGGGCACGATGGAGTTTTGGGGTGGGGAAGCCGAGTCGATGTCCGTCGCCTTTGCCAACCGGCTGGGGCTCGCCATACCGACTGTTCCGTGGTTGACCGCCCGCGATGGCGTAGCCGAGTTCCTGTCCTTGCTTGCGCTGGTAACCGGGACGATCGCGAAGATCGGCGACGAGGTGTACGAACTCCAGCGCGACGAGATCGGTGAACTGCGTGAGCCACTCACGGACGGCACGGTGGGCAGCATCACGATGCCGCACAAGCGCAACCCCGAGCTTTCCGAGCTGGTCAACACGCTGGCACGGCTCGTGCGTGCTGCTGCGTCATTGGCTCTGGAGGGAATGGTCCACGGGCACGAACGGGACGGCCGGGCGTGGAAGACCGAGTGGCTGATCATTCCCGAGGCCTGTATGTACGCAGGTGCGAGCGTCGCTGCTGCCATCCGGCTGCTGGAAGGGCTTGAGGTGGACGCCGACAGGATGCGCGCGAACCTCGACCGGCTGGGCGGCTACCCGATGTCCGGGCCGGTCATGCGGGCTCTGTCGGACAACATCGGCAAGCACACGGCCCAGCGGCTCGTGCAACAGGCGGCGCGTGAGGGTCGCGAGCGCGGCGTTGACCTCCGGACGGCTTTGGAATCCGCGTTGGCCTCCGCTCCGGGGCTGGCGCTGGACTCGGCCGAGCTAGATCGGCTGCTGGATCCGGACCAGGCCTTGGGCTCAATTCCTCGGTTCGTTGACGCCGTGGTGGGTCAGACGGACATGTTCACCGTCGGTGACCCAAGCGGAGGAGGGGTCGATGAGTGCGACGGCCTTTGAAAGGATAGTGCAGCGGCTAGCGCGGGTGCGGCTCGCGTGCCTGCCAACTCCCCTGCACGCGGCCCCCCGACTGTCGGAGGAGTTGGGTGTCCCGATCTGGTTCAAGCGCGACGATCTCACCGGGATCGGTCTGGGCGGCGCAAAGGTGCGCGCGCTCGAGTTGATCCTGGGCGACGGCCTGGCTCGTGGGTGTGACGTCCTCGTGACAGGGTCCGGGCCGCATTCCAACTGGTCGATGCTGGCGGCGCTCAGCGCCCAGCGCTGCGAGATGGCGTCGGTTCTGTGCTTCTACGGCGATCCTCCGCCGGACGCGACGGGGAACCTGCGCCTGGCTCAAGAGTTCACCGGAGCGACGGTGATGTTTTCTGGCGACTCCGCGCGGTCGTCGGTCGATGCGCTCATCGAAGAGGTCGCCGCCGACCTTGAGAGACGTTCACGCCGACCGCTTGTCCTTCCCCGCGGCGGTGCCGTGGCGCTCGGTAGCGTGGGTTTCTACCTCGGTGCCCGCGAGATCCGCGAGCAAGCGGATCGCATCGGGTTGCAGACTCCGGTCGTCTGGCTGGCGACCGGTTCGTGCGGCACTCAGGCCGGGACTGTCCTGGCAATCGCGACCGGTGAGCTGGACCGGGTGGTAGGCGTAAGTGTCAGTCGGCCAGTGGCCGAGTGCGTCAGGAGGGTGCAGGACCTCGCCATCGGTGCCGCGGGCCTGCTCCAACTACCCGCTCCTGACTCTGCTTCGGTCGATGTGCGCGACGCGTGGATCGGTCCCGGATACGGAGTCCCCTCCGAGGAGGGGAAGGCCGCAGCGGCACTCGTGGCCAGGACCGAAGGGGTCCTCCTCGATCCGTGTTTCGGGGCCAAGGCCATGGCCGCGCTCATTGGGAGTGCAAGGGCGGGCGAGGAGAAAGGACCTGTGGTGTTCCTGGTCTCCGGAGGCGCGCCGACTCTGTTCGCAAAAGAGATGGCACTGTGACCGCAGCGATCCCCGAGGGATACCTCGGAACCTCAGGACGTATATCCGAAGGACCTGCACCCGAACTGATCGAAGCTGGATATCGGCTTGAGCTGGGCGATGCCGAAATGCTGCACCATGGCCTTCACCTCGCCGACCTGGCACACGTGATCTCGCTGGACCGGCAGCGGCTGATGCCCGAGGCAGCGGCGCCTGCCTTGCTCACCCAGCTGCTTGAACTCGGCGAAGTGACCTTCGCTGATTTCCAGTTCGATGTCCGACTCGGCGACGCGTACAACAGTCGCGAGCAAGAACTAGTCAGGCGTGCGGGCGATCTCGCAGGTTGGGTCCATCTTGGCCGCACCCGCCGAGAGGCTGGTCGGATCGCGTTCCGGCTGTCCCTGCGCGACCAACTTCTCGACCTTGGCGATGCAGTGGCGGCGTTCACTGACGTTGTGGCGGATAGGGCAGTGTCAGCCGCCGAAGTCGTTTGGTCCGACCTCACCTACCTGCAGCCGGCGCAGCCTTCGACCTTTGGTCACTACCTGGCGAGCTTCGCTGAGGAGGCAGCGCGACACCTGCCACGTCTGAAGGCTGCGTACGTATGGGCTGATATCTCGCCGGCAGGCTCGGGTGGGGTAGGCGGGACCCGCATGAGCCTTGATCGAACAGGCCTTGCAGATCTCCTCGGGTTCTCAGCTGTCGGGCGCAACACCAGGGACACGATGTGGAATCTCGACGGGCTCGTGGATGCGGTGACAGTGGCCGTCCAGGCCACGCTGACCGCATCGCGTTTGGCCGAGGATCTGCAAATCTTCGCGAGCCCAGGGTTCGGATTGGTGCAGCTCCACGCCTCACACTGTCGGGCCTCAGTCCTGATGCCGCAGAAGCGCAACCCCTACGCCCTCGCCGTGATCAGGGCTGGGGCGGGCACATTGGTCGGTCGGCTGACCGGCTTGCTGACAACGTGCCGTACGCCGTCTGGCCAGACTGACAACTGGCTTCACACCTACGGCGAGGTGACCTCCTCGCTGGCACTGGCCACCCGGCTGTTGGCGCTGGCCCGAGCGGTGGTGGAGCGACTGGAGTTGGACGATGAGGCGCTCGCGCAGAGTGCTCATGACGAGCAGACTGCCGCTACCGACCTGGCTGACGCGATTACTCGCTGCACCGGGGTGGATTACCGGACGAGCTACCGGATCGTCGGCCGAGCTGTGGCAGTTAGCCTCGCGACGGGACACGGGCTGTCAACTGAGTCGGTCAACGAGGCGGCCGCGGCTGTCACTGGCAGTGACAACTTGTTGCGTGATGGGGCTGTCGATGTCGCGGCGATCCTCGATCCGGTCCAGGCGGTCTGTACCCGCCAGGAGTTGGGCGGCTGTGGTCCTGCTCAGGTCCGACAGGAGATGAGGGCGCTGCGCCCGGAGGTGAAGCTGCACCGAGATTGGCTAAACGCACGCCGGACCGCCCATCGAGAAGCCGAGACCGCCCTGGTGTCGGCGGCCCGGGCGGTTGTTCGCGCCGGTACCGAAAGCTAGGTGGCCATCTTGGTGCGAGCATGCTGCGGACGTGTCCTCGGAGGTCCGCGAATCGAGGGGCTTTCGTCCCGTCGGGCCGGTTCGTTGTCCGGCTCGGAAAGTGCACGATGCAGTCATGACCACCACTCTCGCCACTAAGCCAACCGCACAGGACGACGCGGACGAGGTCGCCCGTGTTGTAGCCGCCGCTCGTGCAGCCTCCGAGAGGATCGCGGACTGGGACCAGGATCGGGTCGACGGCCTCGTGACAGCGCTTGCGTGGGCCGTTGTCCGCCCCGATCACGCGCAGGCGCTGGCCCGCCTGGCCGTGGACGAGGGTGGCTTCGGAACCTATGAGGACAAACTGATGAAGATTCAGCGGCGGGTGGTCGGCCTGCTAGCCGACATGCGCGACGTACGAACCGTCGGCGTGGTCGAGGAACTCCCGGAACGGGGCTTGGTCAAGATCGCGAAACCTGTGGGTGTGGTGGCGGCTCTGATTCCCACCACAGGTCCGGATGCGACCCCCCCGATGAAAGCGATGATGGCTTTGAAGGGCCGCAACGCGATCATTGTTGCTCCACATCCGCGGACCCGGAAGACCAGCGAACTTGCAGTCGAGTTGATGCGTGCCGCTTGTGCCCAGGTAGGTGCGCCAGAGGATTTGGTGCAGAGCCTTCCTTCTCCTTCGATGGGAAAGACCACTGCTCTCATGCAGCAGGCCGACCTGATCGTCGCCACTGGGGGTGCAGGCATGGTCAAGGCTGCTTATAGCTCCGGCACCCCGGCATACGGTGTCGGCGTGGGCAACTCGGTGCACGTCATCGACCAGACCGCGGATCTCGACGACGCCGCCGAGATGATCGTGACTGCGAAGACCTTCGACCTGGCGACAAGCTGCCTGGCCGACAACTCGCTCGTGATCGAGAGCACGGTGTACGACGCACTCATCGGCCGCCTCCGGGCTCGGCACGGCCACGTGTGTAGCCCTGACGAGAAAGCTGCTCTGCAGCACGTGATGTGGCCTGATGGAGGAGAGATCCCGGCAATCGAGGTGATCGCCAAGCCGGCCGCGACGATCGCTGAGCTCGCCGGCTTCGTGGTGCCTCCGGAGACCGCGTTTCTCGTGGTCGAAGAAGACGGCACCGGCCCGGCGCACCCGTTCTCCGGGGAGAAGCTCTCCGTCGTCCTGGCGGCCTACAGCTACACGGGCGGCATCGATCAGGCGGTCGCCTTGGTCAACGCGATCACGACCTACCAGGGCCTGGGACACACCTGCGGCATCCACACGTCCCGCGACGCGCACGTCGAGGCGCTCGCAGCTGGTACCCGCACGGCACGCGTGATGGTGAATCAGAGCCTCAACGAAGGCGCCGGCAGCCCGCGCAACGGACTGCCGTTCACGCTGAGCCTGAGCTGCGGAACCTGGGGCGGGAACGTCACCACGGAGAACGTGAATGCGCGTCACTTCGTGAACCTGACCTGGGTCTCCCGGCCAATCCCGCCCCGCGTGATCGACGAGCAGGACCTGTTTGAAGCTCACTGGGAACGCAACGGACAGTAGGCTCCTCGTCCCAGCGGGACACAGAATGGCTGCTTTCTAGTCCAGATAGGACGGGTCACGCGCGTCGTGGCGGAGGTAGCCTGACCCTGAGATGGACCCGACACAGGCGATCCCAGAGCGGGGTCATGCAGCCGACAGCGGCGGAGGCGTATTTGACTTGTCTCCGGTCGCTTTGCGAGAACAACTCACCAACATGCGAGGGCTGTTGGTGTTGTCGATCTTGATGACCGAAAGCCCCGACGAGGACCAGATCCTCAATCTGGCGACGTCGTCTGCATCCTCGTTTGGATCATGGCGGGTCCATGCGTTCGCCTTTGTCGATGAGGATGTGCTCTGGACTGCCCGAGGCACTGCGCATCATCGGCAGCGGATCCCTGAGGACCTCGCGGTCGCACTCACGCGATTAGAAGAAATGGGGGGCCGGTTGTCGTGGCCTGTCGCGCCCTGGACCTATGCCACTCCAATGCGAACTCCAGGCGGGATGCTTGGGCACCTCATCGCATCCGCCGACCAACCGCCGAGTCAGGAGGAGGGGTTCCTGATCAAGGTGCTCGCCCAACAGACCGCCGTGGCTGCGTCGAACGCCCGACTTCGGGCCATCGAACGTCAGCAGACCGTCGAACTCGAGTCCGCCAACGCAGCGTTGGAACAGACCGTGGCGGACTTGCGGCGCGGCACTGAGATTCACGCCCGACTGACGGCAGCTGTCGCGTCGGGCGAGGGGTCGAACGGCATCGCCCAGATTCTGCACGAATTGTCGGGACGTCCTGTCGCGATCGAGGACCGCCATGGAAACCTGCGCGCGTGGGCTGGGCCGGGCGAGCCAACGCCGTACTCGAAGTTGTCAGCGCAAGAGCACGAGGTCTTGGTGCGCAAGTTGGGGTCCCAGCCCGGATCCCTCCGTCACGGTGGACGAATCGTTGCTATGGCCTCGCCTCGACCAGGGGTCGCGGGGCTCATTGCACTCGTCGACCCAGAGGACTCGTGCGACGCGGCAGACATCATGGCGCTCGAGCACAGCGCCACTGCGCTCGCCGTTGAACTCGCGCGGGTTCGGGGTCTTGCGGACGCAGAGATCCGGCTGCGCCGCGATCTGCTGCACGATCTGCTTGCAGGCATCGACGACGAGAGCGCCTATGCCCGTGCGGATGCGCTCGGCTACGACCTCGGGTCCGAGCACAGGGTGCTGCTGGTTGACTCGCCCAGCTCGGCAGGAAGCGAGGACGACATGCTACACGCCGTGCGTCGGGCGATGCGCGAGGTCGGGATCATTGGCTTGCTCGGCACTCTCACCGGCTCGGTCGTCATCGTCACCAGCGGTTCGGGGGACTGGGAGCCTTTGCGTGAGGTCATTGTCCGAGAGCGAGGGGGTCGCCAATGCAACCTGAGCGCAGGTAGTGCCCGCCAGCGCCCCTCAGAGGTACCAGAGTCTCTGCGTGAGGCGCAACTGGCCTTGCGCCTCCTTCAGGTCTTGGGAGGAGCGCCACGCTCAACCGAGTATGACGACCTGGGGGTGTTCCGTATGTTCGCCGCAATTCCCGAACTAGGACACGTGGACGCCTTCGTCCGCACCTGGCTCGGGGCGCTCATTGACTATGACGCGGGCAAAGGCGCCGAACTCCTGCACACGCTTACCGTCTATCTGGCCGAAGGCGGTCACTACACCGAGACGGCGAAGGCGTTGATGGTGCATCGCAGCACCCTCAAATACAGGTTGCAGCGGATTCGGGAACTGACCGGGTTCGACCTCAACGACCCCGAGACCAACTTCAACCTGCAACTCGCAACGCGCGCCTCGCTGGTGCTGCAGGCCGTTCACCACTGAGTGAGCACTGCCCCCAGTGGGGCGGACGTCCCGCTGACTTTCGCCCCTGCAGGACGGTGCGACACGGCTCCACGCGTGACTACGGTCACACAAGTGGAACCAACAGTCGACACTAGGACGGGCCGAGTGACTCAGGAAACCGTGGCAACGAGAACACTCGAGGACGGGGAGGTCCCCAACGTCGAACTCTTCCAGAAGGTCGTAAACATCCGCCGATTCCTGGAGAAGGTCGATGCCCTGTACCGCCAGGGACGGGTGCATGGCCCGGCACACCTTGGCCTGGGCCAGGAGGCGATCGCAGTCGGCGTTGGTTCACTTCTGCGCTCCGGGGACCGTTCGATCGGGACCTATCGGGGTCACGCCCACGCCCTCGCCCGCGGTGCCTCGCCAGAGTCAATCCTGCGCGAACTACTCGGCCGTGAGGGCGGGATCTGCGCCGGCAAGGGCGGCTCGATGCACATCACTAGCGTCGAGCATGGCTACTACGGCTCCTACGCCATCGTCGGTGCTCACCTGACTATCGCCAACGGGTTGGCCTGGGCGGACCAGATCCAGGGGAACGATGCGGTTACCGTCTGCTTCTTCGGCGACGGGACGGTCAACATCGGGGCCTTCCACGAGGCGCTGAACTTGGCAGCGGTATGGAAGCTCCCGATCGTATTCGTCTGCGAGAACAATCAGTACATGGAGTACACCCCGATCTCGGCGATGATCCCAACCGCGCGTCCCGCTGCGGACAAGGCAGCCGCCTACGGAATGACCCCGATCGTGGTGGACGGGAACGACCTCACCGAGGTGCGTCGCGTCATCGGGGCCGCGATCGAGGACGCGCGTTGTGGCCGGGGGCCTGCCCTCGTGGAGGCCGACACCTACCGCCTGAAGGGACACTCGGCGGCCGACGCCGGGAAGTACCGTCCCGCCGAGGAGGTCGAACGGTGGCGCTCCCGTGACCCGCTCCTGGTCTACCGGGAGCAGCTGATCGCTGCGGGACTCCTCGATGAGTCGGCGGCGGAACAGATCTGGACCGACGCGCGAGACGAGTTGAACGCGCTGACCGAGGCGGTCCTAGAGGCGCCTCCACCGGACGCGTCGGGAGTCTGGACCGACCTATGGAGCGACGGGAGTTCGTCGTGGCGCAACTGAGTTTCCGCAACGCGGTGCGCGACGCACTGGCGCAGGAGATGCGCAGAGATGAGCGTGTCATCGTGCTGGGCGAGGACGTTGCCATCGGCGGTGTCTTCAAGACAACTGCCGGTTTGCTTGATGAGTTCGGCCCGCGGCGAATTTGGGACACGCCGATCTCCGAGCAAGCGATCGCCGGAGCGGCTATGGGTGCCGCCATGGCCGGGCTGCGACCCATCGCAGAGATCATGTTCTCCGACTTCTACGCCACGTGCTGGGATCAAGTGGTCAACGAGATCGCCAAGACGCGATACATGACCGGCGGACAGGTCGCCATCCCGCTCGTGCTGCGCGGAGCCAACGGCTTTGGCAGCCTGGGATTTGGAAGCCAGCACGGTCAGGCATGCGAGAACTGGGCGATGACGGTTCCTGGCCTCAAGATCGTTTCCCCCGCCACCCCGGCCGAGATGAAGGGCCTCTTGGCGGCTGCCATCCAGGACCCAGACCCGGTGCTGGTATTCGAGCACAAGGCGCTCTACGGGGCTGTCGAGGAGGTGCCTGAGGGCGATCTGGTCATCCCGCTCGGCTGTGCGCGGACTGTGCGCACCGGTCGGGACGTCACGCTGGTCGGGCTCTCCATCACGGTGGTGACTTGCCTGGCGGCCGCTGAGCAGCTCGCTGCCCAAGGCATCTCCGCTGAGGTGATCGACCTCCGTTCCCTTGTCCCGCTGGATGCACAGGCGGTCCTCGAGTCCGTCGCCCGCACCCACCGGCTCGTGATCGCCGAGGAAAACCCCGGTCAACTGGGGTGGGGTGCCTCACTGAGCTCGATTGTTGTGGAAGAGGCGTTCGGTGAGCTCGCCGGACCACCGGTCCGAGTCTCCGGCGGAAACATTCCCTACCCGGTGGCCAGCGTGCTCGAGGCGGAGGTCGCGGTAACCCCAGAGCGGGTCGTGCGAGCGGTCCAACAGGCACTTGGCATCTCGGCACCCACCACGGTTGCGGTCCCGCAGCCTGCAGCAACCAACTGAGGAGTACGAGCATGAAAATTCGGGAAGAAGAAGTCTTGCTGCCAACGTCGGCTGTCTCCGCGTTTCCGCGGCCGCACTGGCTACAGGGTCGAGTACTCGGCTCGCTGAATGAGCCGGTCTACCGCAGCCACAACGCGCGAGTTACCTTCGAGGACGCGACGAAGATCTGCGCCCACGAGCAGGAACAGGCCCGCCTCGACATCCTCTGTGACGGCGCGCAGTACTACGAGTGGGAGGCCCCAGGCTTCCAGTTGGAGCCGATCTTCCATTTCATCCCCGAGAACCTCGGCGGGTTCCGGCCCTACGGCCCTCCCGGTGACGGAGCGAAGTACGCGCCGTTCTACAAGGCAGTGGTTGCCGAGAAGATTGAATGGAAGCGCCCCATCTTCGAGTCGGTCGTCAACGCCATGAAGCTCGCTACCGACCGGCCGTTCAAGGTCGCGTTCCTCGGCCCTGCGCAACAGAGCATCATCGTGGACAACCAGTTCTATTCCGATCCGGTTGATGTCGCGCGCGACCTGGCGATTGCGATGAACCACGAACTGAAATACCTGGCGGGGATGGGCCTGGAGGCTGTGCAACTGATCGACGTACTTGCTCCGTACACGCAGGAGTCGTGGCAGATCGAGGTGCAAGAACTGATGTTCGACGGTGTGGAGGTCATGAAGTTCTGGCATGTCTGCTACGGGAGCGTGGATGGTCAGCGGGACGTCTTCGAGGCGAAGACCCGCGACATGATGCCGTTGTTCAAGGCGTCCCCCGTGGACGTGATCCAACTCGAGAGCTGCAGCTCCGAGTTTGGCGAGCTGGAAGCCTTCCGTGACTTCCCAACCGACAAGGTCCTGGGTCTGGGAGTAGTCGACGCCAAGAACACGATGGTCGAGACCCCTGAGGTCATCGCCGAGCGGATCCGGAAGCGGCTTGAAATCGTGCCGGCCGACAGGCTCCTGGTGTCCCCCGACTGCGGGCTTGGTTACTTCTCTCGCACCACGGCCTACGCGAAGCTACGCTCGATGGCAGCGGCGGTCGAGATGGTCCGGAGCGAACTCTAAGGCGATGCCCGTAAGTCGCACGCAGACCAATGGGAAACGTGCAGCGGGATTCAGGTGCCCCCGCGGCGACCCGGCTCAGAATGGAGATGGGATGACGAACACCGACGACTTCTTTCCTGCCGGTGCAGGCATGGCTGCGGGGGACCACCTGTGCGGTTTCTACCGCAATGACCACGAACGTGACGCGATCGTGATCCCCTTCATAGAAGAAGGTCTGGCCGAGGGCGCGTCGTGCACCTGTGTTGTGGACAGTTGTACCCCGACACAGGTGCTTGACCGGCTGGCTCAGGACATTGACCTCGCCCCGCACCTTGACGCGCATCACTTGGAGGTTTTGACGGCAGACGATACTTACCTGAGTCGCGGGACGTTCCTGGTTGAGGAGATGCTGCAGTTCTGGGAGTCAAAGGGCCGTGCTCTGTGGGGCGACACCGTCCCCGAAGCTCCAGTTCGCAACCTGGGAGACATGAGCTGGGCGCACCGAGAGTCGGTCTGCTTCGAGTCGCTGATCAGTTACGAGGCCGAAATCAATCGGATCATGCGCGACTTCCCGCAGATCAATCTATGTCTCTACGACCTTAACCGATGCTCGGGGGAGGTGGTGATGGATGTGTTGAAGACTCATCCGAAGGCGCTACTGGGGGGAATGGTGATCGACAACCCTTACTACATCGACGCCGACGAACTCATCAGCAGCCAGCCAAGCCAAGCATCGCCAGCCCCCGAAATGGCGGATGCTCAGACCGCGGCAGGTAAGTGACCACGCCATCTGCATGCCTGAAGCATTAGGGGCTCGTCGACGCCTTCGGCCCGCTGCCCGGAGCGAGAGGCACGCCCAACCGCTAGTGGCGGTTCGGAGTCACCGCAGCTCAGCGTTTTCTACGCCGGACAGCACGGCGTCGACCAAGAGCCCCGGGTCGGCTCCTCGGTGGACCAAGGTGTCGGCTAGGACCACTCGGAGACCCACTGCTTCGATCTCGTTCGCGAATGCAGCGTCCGCCCGATCGAGTACGAACACCCCGGCGACGTCGGCATAGAACAGCGCCACCCCCACTGGCGTCGGCTCGTAGCCGGCGGCCTTCAGGAGGCGGGCACGGCTTCGAGCTCTGCCGGCCTCACCCTCGTCATCAATCGGCACCGTCTCCACGGTCGGTGACACCACCACCGTCCGCTGTCGCGCCGATTGAAGTGCCGCTCGCATCCCCTGCAATTGCAGGATGGGTTGCAGGCTCGCGATGGGGTTGCTTGGCGCGATGACCACCAGGTCGGCGGCTGAGATGTCGTCCAGCAACCCTTCGACGGGTTGTGCGTCGTCCATCCCGGCGACATACGAGCGAAGGACGTCAACGTCGGCGTGCTCGCGCACCAGGAACTCCTGGTAGTGCAGATCTCGGCCGTCGCAAGTGACCACACGTGAGGTCACTTCGGCTTCGGTGGCCGGGAGGATCTTGCATCCGACCTGGAAGGCCCGGGCAATCTCGGAGGTAATGTCACTCAAGCGGTGTCCGGCGCGGAGTTGGCCGGTGCGGAAAAGGTGAACGGCCAGGTCTCGGTCACCCAAGTTGAACCACTGGTTGCCGGCGATCTCACTCAGCGTGGTCATACATTGCCACGTCTCCTCCTTGACGCCCCATCCGCGGCTTGTGTCCTGGCGGCCGCTCAGTGCATACAGCACGGTATCGAGATCGGGACACACGCGCAGGCCGTGCAGCCAGAGATCCTCGCCAGTATTGACTGCCACGGTCAGGTCGAGGTGCCGTGCAGGGTCGATCATGATGGTCCACAGCCGGGAGGCGCCGATGCCGCCTCCGAGTCCGACAACTCTCATGATTGCTCGCCCCTGATGTCGGGCCGGAGACGCAGCCGGAATCGTGCGCCCCCCTCCTTTCGGTTCTCGACCGTCAGGTCACCGCCCATCGCGGTCGCCAAACTGCTAGCAAGGACCAGACCCAGCCCGTAGCCGTCGACCTCCACGCCGGATCCCCGAACGAACGGCGTAAACAAGTGGGGGAGAAGGTCCGCCGGGATACCTGGCCCGTTGTCAGACACGGTGACCGAGATATTCTCTTCCTCTTCCTCGATCAGTACCTCGATGAGCCCCGCGGGCGCGCCATGGCGCACGGCGTTGGCGAGCAGATTGAGCACGATCTGGACGAGCCTGCGGCGGTCAATGTACGCCGCAACGCGGGTGCCGGCTCGTAGACGGATCTCGACGGCTCGTGCATCTGCCTCGGCCGCAACCAGATCGATGGCATCGCGGACCGCGTCGACAACCTGTACATCCTCGAGGTTCAGGGGAAGGACGTCCGCCTCCACCCGGCTAATGTCCAGGACTTCGGTGACCAGGGCGAGCAGGTGATCTGCGGCGGTGTTGATCCGCCTTAGCGCCTCCTGGCGACGCGGACCATCCAGGTCGAGGGTGCCGAGGAGTTCGGTGAAGCCCTTGATGGCCTGCAACGGGCTGCGCACCTCATGACTTACCGCGGTCAGGAGCTCCGATTTGGCCCGGCTGTGTTCATCGGCCGTGCGTCGAGCCACCTCGGCCTCCCGTCGGGCACTCTCGGCTGCCTCGACCGCCTGCCGTTCGGTCAGATCCAAGACGGTGATGGCGAACAGCCGGGGCCGGTTGTCAGCGCCCCGTACGACAGCGGCGGTTGCCTCGACGGGGACCTGGTCACCGGTCCCGGTTCGCAGATAGGTCTGCTGGGTGATGTGATCGAGGCGACCCGCCAGCATCTCGGCGACGGTGGACTCGGCCCAGGCGTCGTCGGTGAACACCAGTCCTAGCGGCTGTCCGGTGAGTTCGCTGGCGGTGTAGCCGGTGATGTCGACCATGGCATGGTTGACACGTTCGATGCGTTGGTCCAGCGCCAGCAACGCCATGCCAGCGGCGTTGTCCTCGAACGACCTCCGGAACAGCTCCTCGTTCTCGATCAGGTCACCGACCAGATGGCTGTGCTCAATGGCCACCGACGCCAGGTAGGTGAAGCGGTCAACCAACCGCAGTTCACGGGCTGACGGCTGTTGCGGACGGCGGTGGTACACGGCGAACGTACCGCTGGGGAAGCCTTCCCTACCGGGGATCGGCGTGGACCAACAAGCGACCAGGCCAGCAGCCTGCGCTGCCTGCCGGTACTCCTGCCACCTCGGATCGAGCCGCACGTCGGGCACGATGACCCGCTCGTTCAGGTACGCCGCGGTGCCACAGGACCCCGCAGAGGGACCGGGACGGAGCCCGTCGATGGCGACTATGTAGGCGCTGGGTAGGCGAGGCGCGGCGCCATGGTGAAGTCGTTGCCCGGACCGGTCTAGCAGCAGGATCGAGCAGTAGGCGTCTGGTATCAGCTCTTCGATCGCCTGGAGGATGCGCTCGAGCATGGTCTTCAGGGGAGCGGCGGCGGCGATCAACTCGAGGATCTCGGTGTGCCGACGGAGCACGACGGCAGCGTCTTGTGGCCCGAAGTCGAAGCCGGTTTCAGTGTCGCGCAGGGCTGCGTGTCCCTCGACGCGCCTGTTCATGCCGGCACGTCCAACTGGTAGCCGACGCCGTGCACCGTGCGAATCAAGCCGGTGGTGCCTGGTGCCTCTAGTTTGTTCCGCACCCGGTGGATGTGCTCAGTCACGGTCGCCTCGCCCAGCCAGTCGGCTGACTTCCACACGCGTTCGAGCAGTTGCGGCCTGGTGAATACATGCCGCGGGTGTCTGGCAAGGAAGGTCAGCAACTCGAACTCCTTGGGCGTCAGGTCGATGAGGGTGTCCTTCAGCCAGACCTCTCGGGTAGTGACCTCGATCCGCAAAGGACCCGCGATGATCGAGTCAGTGGGCTCCGGGCCTGAGCGGCGCAGGACCGAACGGACGCGCGCCAACAACTCGCCGGTGGAGAACGGCTTGACCAGGTAGTCGTCTGCACCTAGGTCGAGACCCATGATGCGGTCGGTCTCACCGCTCCGGCCGGACAGAATGACGATCGGTAGGGTCCGGGAGGCCCCGGCGCGCCCGGATCGGACCGCCCGCAGGACGTCCAGTCCGCCGAGGGTCGGCAACGAGAGGTCGAGGACCACTAGCGTCGGGGACTGATCGGCGATCGCCACGATGGCGGTCGGACCGTCGGCGGCCTCCAGTACCTCGTAGCCGGCGTCGTCAAGTTGCCAGCGCACGACTGTACGGATGCTCGCGTCGTCGTCAACGACCAGCACCCGGGGGCGAACCTGATCGCCGTCGGGTGCTGGGCCTGCTGCGGCCGGGATGGTCATAGATGACTGCTATCACCTAGCGCCAGGCCCCACAAGATCCGTGGGCGGCACTGACGCCCAAGCCGGCTCCCAACGTTGAGGATGCGTTGATATTGCGTTGACAGGGTGGTGAGATCCAGGTCACAGAGTGTGCGTGTGACGTTCATCGCTCCCCGAGGCCCCGACACCGTCGCAAGTGTCCTATCAGCTCAGACGTCTTTGCGTCCAGATGCCACGTTCTTGGTCTTCGAACGCGAGCCGGGTGTCGTGGAGACCATCACGTGGGCCGACCAGGAGGCGAGGTCGCGGCGGGCCGCCATGGCGCTGAAGGAGCTGGGGATCTCGGCTGGCACCCGCTTTGGTGTGCACCTGACCAACTGCCCCGCCTTCTACGATGTGTGGTTTGCCGCCGCTCACCTTGGCGCCGTGATGGTGCCGACCAACCCGATCGCGACGGGCTCTGAGTTGCGGTACATGCTCGAGCATTCGGGTTGCCGAGTGGTCTTGACCGAACCCGGTCTCCAGGAAACAGTGCATGCTGCGGGTGCCGAGCACGTGGTCGATGTGACGGGCAGCTGGACGGACGGCGTGGAGCCGTGGGTTGGACCGTCGGCTGCTGCGGCCGGCGATGTCTTGGCGGTGCTGTACACGTCGGGGACGACCAGTCGACCCAAGGGCGTGGAGATCACTCACGCGGCGTATCTGGCAGTCGGCGACGCGGTCGCCAACCACGTGCGCCTACGCCCCGACGACCGCTTCCTAGTGGTGCTCCCGCTGTTCCACGCCAATGCCCAGTACTACTGCACGATGGCGGCACTCGTCTCCGGTGCGTCAATAGCGTTGACTCCCCGATTCAGTGCCAGCCGTTGGTCCGAGCAGGCGGCGGCACTCGAAGCAACCGTCGCAAGCCTGTTCGCAGCACCTATCAGGATGATTCTGGCGAAGGATCCGACCGATTGGGACCGGGCACACAAGCTCCGGGTCACTCTGTTCGCCCAGAACATGTCGAAGGAACAGGCTTTCGAGTTCGAGCAGCGCTTCGCGAACCCCCTCGTGCAGCTCTACGGCATGACAGAGACGGTCATCCCGCCGACGATGAACCCGCTGTACGAGACACGTCACTCCCTGAGCATTGGGCGCCCGCTGCCAGGCTCCCGCCTCCGCGTCGTCGACGTCGACGGCCAGGACGTGCCTGCGGGCGACCCCGGAGAGCTGCTCGTGGGCGGCGAACCAGGCCAAACCATGATGCTCAGATACCTAGACGATCCAGAGGCGACGGCCGCCGCGCTCTCCGACGACTGGCTGCGGACCGGTGACATGGTGCGGGCCGACGTGGATGGCTACCTGTACTTCGTCGACCGCGCGAAAGACATGATCAAGCGCTCGGGAGAGAACGTCGCGTGTGGCGAGATCGAGAGGGTGGTCGATCAGCTAGACGGAGTCCTTGAGTCGGCTGCCGTTGGCGTGCCGGACTCGATGCTGGACGAGGCGATCCACGTCTACGTCGTGGCCCGTGACGGCCTCCGGCTCGACGCCGAGGACGTGATCGCGCACTGCCGTCGCGAGTTGGCCAAATTCAAGGTCCCCGACCAGGTCCACGTCGTTGAAGAACTTCCGCGCACATCCGTGGGGAAGATCCAGAAGCACCTGCTGCGCCGACCGGTGCCGCAGGCCCGATGAGATGAGGTACGCAATGACTGCAGTGCAGCCAGAGACGACGGTCCCGGCACCGACGTCTTCGCTCGGCCTGACGTTCAAGGAGGCGGTCGGCCGTCGACGCTCCATCCGCTACTACAAGCCTTGGCAGCAGGTCGAACGCCAGAAGGTTCAGAAGGTACTGGAGGCGGCCCGGCTCCAGTCCTGCCATGGCAACGCGCAGCTGGTGCGCAAGGCCGTCGTCGTCCACCGCGACGAAACCGATCCCGACGTCTTCGCCGGTCTGGTCGAAGCGCTCTACAACCAGCCGCAGGCTTCCCAAGCGCCTGTCCACATCTACTGGACCATCGACCTGGCAGGCTGGGACAACCTGCGCGAGTACCTGACGGGTCTCATGGACGCAGGCGCACTTACCTCCAGCTACGGCTGGAGCGAGCAGTTCATCGACGAGATCGTGCTTAACACCGCGGACTTCAACGTCATGGCTGGAGAGCGCCAGTTCGCAGAATGGCTCTCGGCCATCGAGACCGGGCTTGCCATCGGAGCCTCGCTCTTGGCTGCCCAGGACGAGGGTCTCGGTACGCAGCTGCTGACCGGGAACCGGCAGCGGATGGCGGAACTGCTCGGCCTCCCCGAGACCGCGACCGTCGCCCAGATCCAGCTGCTCGGCTACGCCGCCGAAGGGACCGACGCAGGTGGCCAGCGGCCGCGGCCCGACTTCGAGGACCTCTACTTCGACGGGAAATGGGGGAACTCCCTGCACCGCGACCCCGCCGTCGTCGCAGAGCTCATCGAGGCCGGCATGATCCAGACCCCTGCGCCGCTTCCGCACCGTCGCCGCGAGGTCAGGGCGCTCGCGGCAATGTTCGGCCTTCCCGACTGATCCCATCCCGAGCCCCGGGGGCGGCCTGACCGTGCGGCCGCCCCCGGGTTCCAGCCCACCAGAGGAAAGACCCCACCATGCCCAGCCCCGAATTTGCCGCCCATACGTCCATCCAGCGGTACGCCGCAACCCTCGATGACCTGACGGCGCGGGAACGCGACGACCGGCTCAACCTTCTTGAGGCCTTCGCGGCCCATGTGGACCGGGACCCCGACACGATGATCGCCGAGATCTTCGACGAGGAGACCCGCAAGTACAAGAAGCGCGGCTTCTACACCGAAGGCGCCAAGGCCTTCGCCGCTAGCTTCGGTGACTCGTCGAACGCCCAACTCCAGCGCAGCAATGTCATCCGCGCCTTCTTCATCGCCAACGGCCGACGCCTGCTCACCGAGCAGCCGGCCTGGATGAGCTGACCCACACGCGACCCGCCGAAAGGACCGTCATGGACGACCTGACGAGATGGAGCACCCAGGATCTGGTCGCCGAGGCCACGCGTCTCCGCGACCTTGCGTTCGGCACCCGCCTGACGTACTCGCCGAAGGTCTTCGTCCCGCTCACGCAGCTGTGTCGGGATCGGTGCGGCTACTGCACGTTTGCCACAGCACCCCGCTCGCTACCTGCCCCGTATCTCTCGCCTGACGAGATCCTGTCCATAGCCAGCAGGGGCGCAGATGCCGGCTGCCACGAAGCGCTCTTCACGCTGGGCGAGAATCCCGAGGCCCGCTACCCCGAGGCCCGCGCCTGGCTCGACGAACACGGCTACAGCTCGACCACCGACTACCTGGTGGCAATGTGCGAACTGGTCGTCGAGCAGACCGGTCTGCTGCCGCACGCCAATGCCGGAGCAATCGGTGCGGACGCGTTGGCCGCCCTGCGGCGGGTGTCACCCTCCCAGGGAATGATGATCGAGTCGCTCCGCGACGACCTCATGGCACATCGCGGGGCACCCGACAAGACTCCGCCTCGACGACTCGCGACCCTAGAGGCGGCCGGACACCTCCAGATTCCGTTCACCACCGGGATCCTGGTCGGGATCGGCGAGGGCGAGGCCGACCGGATCGCGGCCCTGCGGGCGATCGCTGAGTCCCATGCCCGGCACGGCCATGTCCAGGAGGTGATCGTCCAGAACTTCCTGCCCAAACCCGGCACCGCCATGCGCGCCGCGGCAGCCTGCACGCACGAGGAGCACGTCCGCGCGATCGCCATCGCCCGCCTCGTCCTACCGGTCGACATCCATCTCCAAGCGCCTCCCAACCTGTCCGAACCAGACCAGCTAGGCACCTTGGTGTCCGCGGGCATCGATGACTGGGGCGGGGTGTCACCAGTGACGGCGGACCACGTCAACCCCGAACGGCCCTGGCCCGCACTGACCACCCTCAGGACGGCGACCGAACTGACCGGCCGGACCTTGGCGCCTCGATTGCCGGTGTACCCGGAGTTGGCGGCGGACCCGGACCGATGGCTCGACGAGCGGCTTCGCTTCCCCGTGCTCGACCGATCCGACGCAGACCTCTTGGGACGCGACGACCCCGGCGCCCTGTGGCCCGAACGTCATCAGGCCGCGGCCAACGTCGGAACCGGCGCGGAGGTCATCCAGATCGGCCGCCGCTCCACCGGTTGGTACTCGGGTGCCGGAAGTGACCCCATCGTCCTGGTGCCCGGGCGCTCCGCCGCTGCCGGAGCCATCCGCGAGGTGATCGGCGGGGTCCGGGCCGGACAGGACGTCGGCTCCGAAGAGTTGCTGACCTTGTTCACCGCGCGTGGTCCCGAGGTCACCGCCGTCGCCGAGCTCGCCGACCAGATCCGCCGCGATGTCGTCGGCGAAGACGTGACCTTCGTCGCGAACCGCAACATCAACTACACCAACGTCTGCACCTTCCGATGCACATTTTGCGGATTCTCCAAAGGACCGCTGTCGCTCAACCTGCGCGGCAAGCCGTACCTGCTCACCCTCGAGGATGTCGCCGAACGAGCCGCCGAGGCTTGGGACCTGGGTGCGACCGAGGTATGCCTCCAAGGCGGCATACATCCGAACTTCGACGGCAACTTCTACGTCGACGTAGCCAAGGCGGTCCATGAGGCGGTCCCCGGCATCCATATCCACGGCTTTACGGCACTCGAGGTGATGGAGGGCGCGAAACGGCTGGGTGAGTCCCTCGAGTCCTATCTGCTGCGGCTGCAGCAGGCCGGACTGAAGTCGCTGCCGGGCACGGCAGCCGAGATCCTCGACGACGAGATTCGCGCCGTGCTGTGCCCGGACAAGTTGAATACCGAGGAATGGCTACAGGTCCACGAGACGGCCCACAGCGTCGGCCTGCGCAGCAACGTCACCATCATGTTCGGTGCCATTGAGACGCCCGAACACTGGGTTCGGCACATATTGCGCACCCGCGACCTGCAGCGTCGGACCGGCGGATTCACCGAGTTCGTGGGTCTCCCATTCGTGCACATGGCCGCCCCCATCTATCTCAAACGCGGCGCCCGCCGCGGCCCCACCTGGCGCGAAACACTGCTCATGCACGCGGTAGCGCGCATCGCCTACCGCGGCGACATCGACAACATCCAAGCCTCCTGGGTCAAGCTCGGCAGCGTCGGCGCCCAACAGCTGCTTGCCTCGGGCGTCAACGATCTCGGCGGCACCCTGATGGACGAGAACATCAGCCGCGCCGCCGGGGCCGCCCACGGCCAAGCACTGACCCCATCTGACTTCGCAGCCATCGCCGCGGCCGCCGGGCGCCCAATCCGCCAACGCACAACGCTCTACGGCGACATTCTGGCCGGTTCACGCGACGCCATACTGGTCGGTGGCAACTGATGTTCGACGCGCTGGCTCACTGGGAGCAATCACTCCGCAAGACCGTTGGACTCGACGACGTAGAGATAGACGCGCACCTCGCCGCCCTCCACCAGTTCTGCCATACCCACCACACCGATCCGGCGACCCTGCTGGACCGATGGCAGGAGTTCCCAGAACTCACCGTCCGGCGCGACGGCCCGGACAGCAGACGCCGACCACTCCTGGCGCTCGAAAGCTTCCTGATCCACAACGGCGTCAACATCTTCGGCGACCTGGTATGCGTCCCAAAGAACGCCGACGAACTCCGCCAACAATGGCGGCCCGACCGCATCGCGCTAACCAATTCAACCGAGGAACTCCCGTGATGAAACACCGGATCGCCGTGATCGGCGGCACGGGCCCACAAGGCAAGGGACTTGCCTTCCGCTTCGCCGCGGCCGGTCACGCTGTGGCGATCGGATCCCGCGATTTCGAACGTGCCCAGGTGGCGGCCGACGAGATTGCGAGCCGCCTTGACGGCGCCGTCGTCAGCGCGGGAACCAACGGAGACATCCTCAGCGACTGCGACATGGTGTTGTTGGCGGTTCCTTGGGACGGGCACGGCGAATTGGTCCGAACATTGGCAGAGCGGCTAGCTGGCCGAGTCGTCATCAGCTGTGTGAACCCGCTCGGTTTCGACAAGCGCGGACCGTTCGGACTCGAGGTCGCCGAGAGTGCCGCAGAAGAGGCTCAGCGCCTTGTCCCGGCGGCCATGGTCGTGGGTGCGTTCCACCATGTCGCCGCCGCCACGCTCTGGGAGGACACCGAACCCATGGGCCACGAGTCCGTGCTCGTGTGTGGCTACAACCACGAGGCCAAGCAGACTGTCGTGGAGTTGGCGCGCGCGGTTACGGGTACGCCGGGTGTCGACGCCGGAGCCCTGCGACTCGCCCGCCAACTAGAGCCGCTCACCGCCGTCCTCATCAGTATCAACAAGCGCTACCGGACGCGGTCTGGCCTGGCCATCACCGGACTACCGCCGGCCACGAACGCCGCGGAGGTCAGCACATGAGACGTCCAATCCTGTCCCGTGTGCGACGTGAAGCAACGACGTCACTCCCGACCGAAGCGGGCCATTTCACGGCAATCGGCTACGTGGACCGTCGCGGCACCGAACACCTGGCCCTGGTCCATGGCGAACCGCGATCGGGTATCGCGATGGTGCGGATCCACTCAGAATGCCTGACCGGTGACGCATTCGGCTCACGTCGCTGCGACTGCGGCCCCCAACTGCAGGCCTCGATGCGCGCGATCGTCGCGGAGGGCTCCGGCGCCGTCATCTACCTTCGTGATCACGAAGGTCGTGGGATCGGCCTGGTCAACAAGCTGAGGGCATACGCCTGGCAGGACCGTGGGCTGGACACCGTCGACGCGAACCTCGTCCTCGGACTACCGGTTGACGCCCGCGACTACCGGTCCGCCACAGCAATCCTGCGAGATCTCGGTATCGAGGCAGTCCGCTTGCTGACCAACAACCCGGAGAAGGTCTCGGCCGTGGCGGCCGCAGGCATCGACATCCGAGAACGTGTTGCGCTACGTATCGAGCCCGGGCTGGAGAATGTGCGTTACCTGCGCACCAAGCACGCGCGCATGGGACACCTCCTTGGGGCGAGCGATGCCTGATCCCGAGATGCAGATCGTCGTCGACGTCGACGGCCCCGTTCGGCGAATCCGGCTGCATCGACCTGAGCGGCTCAACGCCGTGACCCCGGAAATGCTCGTTGCGCTATTGGAAGCTATCCGGGCATCCTCCAGGGACCTAACAGTACGGGTGATGACACTTGAGGGCAGTGGCCGAGCGTTCTGTGCGGGTGGCGACCTCACCGCCCCAGGGCAGCCATCGGAGGGGACGGTCGCACTCGTGAACGAGGTAGTGGTCGCGCTGCGAGAGGCACCGTATCCGGTCGTAGCGTTGGTCCACGGCATCGCCGCTGGTGCCGGGGTTTCTCTCGTTCTCGCATGCGACGTAGTCATGATGGGCAGCACCGCCGCGTTGGCCCTCGGCTTCAGCAGTATCGGCCTGATGCCCGACGGGGGAGCCACTGCAACGCTTGCCGCTGCTGTGGGCCGAGCACGTGCCTTGGGCCTAGCCGTTCTCGGCGACACCCTGAGCGCTGCACAGGCACACGATTGGGGGATCGCGTCGCGGGTCTTCGACGACGACGAGTTCGACGCACGCGCTGATGAGGTCGTGCAGCGGCTTGCGCAGGGACCTACGGCCGCGTTCGCACAGACCAAGAAGGCCGTCGATGCGGCCACGCTAGGTGATCTCAGAGCGCACCTCGCTCGCGAGCGCGCCGCCCAGACAGAGTTGATCGCCACCGCGGACGGCGTCGCCGGAGTGCGGGCGTTTGTTGAGAGGCTCCAGCCCACCTTCAAGGGTTCTTGACCTCATACCCGCGTAGACCACACCTGGTTGCTGGGATGCGGGCGCCGTATGACGACGGTCGTCGCAGTGTCTTGCCCACCGGCGACGGCCTTCCCCGTGCCGTGTTCGGGCGACGATGGCGGGGGGAGGTCATCGAAGCTGGGGAGTGTTTGCACGTTCACGTGTCCTGGCAGGACGATGGTCCTCGACGTGGATGGTGGTGCGTATGCGCCAGCCGAGGATTGCGATGGCGAGGACCGCTGCGCCCGCGACCAGGAGGTACGAGCATCCCCAGGTTCCGGTGAGGGCGTGGGCTGCGCCGAACAGGAGTGGCCCGAGGAGGGCGATGGCGCATCCGATGCCTTGGACGAAGCCAGAGAGCGCCGTAGTTCCGGCGTGGGTGCGGGCGTGGGTGTTGATCATCGTCAAGGTGATGGGGAAGAGGACGCATCCGATACCGACCAAGAATGTCCACAGCACCGGGGCAGCACCAGGCGCGAGGGCAAGGCCGGTGTATCCGAGGACGTAGGCGACCGCGCAGGTGCCGGTCAGGAGGAACGTGTTGCGCAGGCTGCCAGTCAGCCGCGGAACAGCGAAGGATGCAATAAGGCTGACGCCGATGATCAGGGACACCATCGTTCCGCCGAGGGATCGAGGTTGGCCGGCGTCGACGAGGAGGGCCGGGAGCCAGGTAAAGAGGATGAATACGTTCCAGGATGTAAAGCCGTAGAGCGCCGCCCGCGCCCAGGCGCGCGGGATCTGCCACATCGGCAGCACTGGTCCCTCAGCTGCTGCGCTTGCCTCCACTGGATGGTGGATGTGCTGCGAACGGGGGTGTTGGAGCCAGAGCAGGACGGCGAATGTGGTCGCGAGGACGGCTGGGACTGCCCAGATGCCGACAGCGGCGCGCCAGCCAAATGCGATGTCGAGAGGCATAGCGAGAAGCGGCGGGATCAGAGCCCCACCATTGAGGGCTACGAGCTGGATGGTGTTGAGCGCCCCGATGTGGTCAGGGAAGTGCTTCTTGATCAGCGGGGGAACGAGCTGCGATGACGTTAACGCTGTCTGGGGTGTTGAGGCTGTGCGTGAACTCGCGGAGGGCGGCGCGCACTTCGCTGGCGGCTCGGAGCGGGCACCTCTCGATGCTTGGCCGTCTTGTGCTGGCCGATGCGATCCGAAGAAGCGACGAGCTCAATCCCAGCTACACCCACCGAGCCAAGTCACATGTAGTAGGCGTATCGCGGCGCCGGGCGTTCATTCGGGCCGAGGTGCTTCAGGATCCGGCCGATCGAGTCAGCTGTGCGCAGCGTGATGGGCACCCGTCCGTCGAGTTGGGTGGCGTTCCAGTTCATCTTGGAGAGCGCGAGCAGCTCAGTCGCGATCTCGGCCGCGCTCGACTGCACGTCGACAAGGCGGAAGGGGAGTGCCGACGGCACGTACATCCCTGGGTAAGTCCGGTAGAACGGAACGCTCCCACGGGTGTAGAGCAGGTGCCGGGTGTCGGTGAGCGACAGGAGCGTGCCTCGTAGGGTCGTCTGCTCGCCTTGCCGAAACAGCCGGGGGGAGTCATCGCGTGGGATCCAGACGAGTTCGAGCATGGCCAGGCGCTCCGCCTCGGCGGCAGCCCGGAAGCCCTCCAGCTCTTCAGGCGTGAACGAAGAGGTCTTGTGCAGCATGACGCGTGCGGGTGCCGTCTTGTGCTCGATGCGGTAACGGGCCAGCGACTGCTCAAGGAGGTCCTTGGCGTCGTCACCGGTGAGGTGTGGCTGTCGGTCGTCCTTCGACTGAGTGGCCTGCGCGCCACGGACGATCACGCCGTCGCCGCGCTCGTTGAAAACCTGCGCCACGCTCGTCTGCAGTGTTTCGTTGTCGGTGCTCCGGTAGAAGGCGACACCGACGTAGCAGGTCGTGAGGTCCCGGACATGGCGGGTCATCCGCCATGGCACGCCGCCGGCCTTGTAGTACAACGCCGTGTGCAGGTTCCAGGCCTTGGTTGCCTCGTCCTGCTGGCGTCGCCTGTCGCGGCCCTTTGGCTTGTAGGTCGGGTCCCAGGTCTCGCGTCGGATAATTTGGATGGGACGACTACCGCTCAGCGAGCGTGCCTTCAGCAGTTCGTGGAAGTCGAAGCCGATAGACGCAGCTTTTGGTTGCTCCCACGGTCGGTCAGGGTTGGTCTTCGGCTCCTCGCGTTCCGGCAGATCGTCGGGACGGCAGACGATGATCACGTCGCAGTTGGGTTCCTCATCGAGCGTTCTCAGCTCGGCCTCGTACAGTTCGACGCCCTTCTGCACAGCCTGCAGCGGACTCAGCGTTGCGATGTTCTCCAGGGCTCGTTTGTCGAGTGTGCGCTCCAGCCGTCCGTTCCAGATGATCGTCGAGCGGAAGCCGACGCTGGTATGGAACCCAGGAAACGGCAAGTAGAGGTGCGATAGCGGGCTTTCTTTGGGTGCAATTGGTTCGCGGCAGCGGTCGAGCCATGCCTTGACCCCATCGATGGCCTCCTTGGTGCCGACGATGCCGATCTGGATCGTCCGGACTCCCGTATTGCTCAGGTCGGCCGGACCGTAGTTGTTGATGCCGCTACGTGGGTCGATGTGGCGGCTGCCGTTGCCGAATTCCAGGTCCGGTTCTTCGATGAACGTGAGTTTCATGCCGTCTCCGCCAGCTCCCCGTCAGCCAGAGGATCGGTCGGGTCCGACGCCTCTGCCGCTCGCTTCCACTTCGCCTCGTCGATGCCTCGGTCGGTGTCGAAGGTGACGAGTTTGCCGAAGTCGAGGATGCGCTCGTTCTGGCTGAACAAGCTGTCATGGCCGCCCTCGCGACCGGCGAGGATGGCGGCCCACATGCGGGTCTCGCCGAGCGCAGCGGGGTTACGTTCGAGCCGCTTGATGCCGCTCAGGTACTGGGCTGTGAACCGTGACTCGCGGTAGCCGTCGATCGAGTAGTAGTAGTCGGGCGTCAGGGCGCAGAACCACTCGTCGTCGAGGTTGAGGAACTGCCACTTGAGGCCGGCGTGCTTGTAGTAGCTGACCTGCGATGGGTTGGTCTTCTTGGCGTGCGGCTTGAAGACGGAGCGCCAATGGGTGCCGCTTGTGTTCCAGCTCCGTGGCGACAGGTCGTCGGTGGCACGGAAGTAGAGCATGTGGCGCTTGCCGTGGAAGGCGCAGTCATCGCGGAGGTCTTGCCGGAAGGCGTTGTTGAGTAAGCGCACCAGTACTCGCTCGCTGTCCGGGCTGCCGTCGAGCAGTTCGCCGGTGGCCTCGATCGTCGGGTCACCGTTCACCGCGCCCGCCAGCGCGGTGTCCTCGACGGGGCTCCACGTCAGCAGCCGGCCGCCGAAGAGGGTGAAGTCGTCTCGGATGTCGAGGCTGCTCTCGCGCTGTAGGTCGTAGACCTTCCGGGGGAGTGTGACCGCGGCGTCGTATGCCCAGAACACGTCGGGCATCGTCACGGGCAGCAGGTTCGACTCCAGCGTTTCATCACGCAGATCAGCGACGGGCGTGTGCGCGCGGCCGTGAGGATCCGCAACCGCGAACAGCCGGTCGGAGACGTCCCCTCCAAGGGACATGGTGATCTTGTTGAAGTCCACACGTCCGCCGGCGCGACGGGCGGGATCCGCGAAGTAGGACTGGATGTGCGCCCACCAGGCTTCGCCCCGCTTGGGGTGTGAGCAGACCAGCAGGACGGGCATTGAAGACTTCATCCAGTAGTCCAGGTCGCGCTCGTCGCAGTCGTAGTGGAACCGGTCGGCGGTCTCACCGGGGAAGTCGTTGTCGCTGGCCTTGCTTTGCACCTGGAGGTGGCAGTTGCTGACTTCGCCCGTCGCATGGTCGCGCAGCTCGATCGTGCCATCGATGCCGGCGTCGACTGTGCGCTCGTGCCAGACGTGATCCATGGCGCTGACCCGCTGGTGGATAAGGGCGATACCAGCATCGCCGATGTGCGCGCTGCGGCTGACCTGCTTACCGCTTCCCACCCGGTCACCTCGCTTCTGCCGAGGAATCTGGAGGGCCTCGGCTCTCTGAGAGTACGAGTCGCCTCCGACAGTACGAGGCAGACGCGGTTCAGAGGCGGTGCTACCTGCGGGCGTCCGGATTTGATGAGGCCCACGCCTTTCGAGAGGACCGGTAGGCATCGCCGTTGTCACGCTCCACCTCGAGTCAGCGGCGTGTCCCAGCGCCCTCTGCCCAGCGCGGGTATCACGTAGGTCGCTCAACTTGTGAGGAGATTCGCGGCGGGGGCTCCCGCTTGCTCCGACTAGTGTCTGTCAGCGATGGTTTCCGGAATTGACCCCTCAGTGCTGCGCGCCGCTCGCGAGAAGGCGGGCCTGACCCAGCATGAGTTGGCGCGTCTAGTTGGTGCCGCCGGTGGGGAGCGCATATCTCGTTGGGAGCTGGGCGCGTCGGTTCCTCGGCCGGACTTCTTGGTCAAGCTTGCTAGAGCGCTCGACATCCCGACCCTTCGTCTAATTCACATGGAGGGTGAGGTTCCTGATCTCAGAGCACTGCGTTTGAAGGCGGGGCTGACGGTGCCCGAGTTGGCTGCGGCCGTCAACGTGGCTGTGCCGACCTACTACGCCTGGGAGCAAGGCCGTTGGACCCGACTCCCAGCAGCCAGGCAGCTTGAGAGTCTCGCGCGTGGGTTGGGGGACACAGTCGACGTCGTCGCCGCGGCCTTCCAGGAAGCCCGGCAGCAGCGTCTGCGGCGCGGGTAGGTCCAGCGCCGTAGACGGGCGCACCTGGCGCCGAGTTTGACCGTAATCCACAGGGAGATATTCCTCCCGAAAAGTCCGCATGATTTGTGGTCCCATTGACCTGGATGTTCGGTGCGTGCGAGCGCTCAGTCCCATCGGGGGGATTGGGCCACGCAACCACTTCCGGTCAGGACTCGGGCGATGACATCTCGGAATCGGTCAGCTGTGGATAACGACCCTCGCGATAGAAATGCACTAGTGTGGTTCTATCGAGTCGGGCTCGCGATGACCGCTCCCGGCACGTCTTGACACGTAGGTGATCGAGACAAGAGAGGACTCGGGGATCCATGTCGATGAACACTGCTCAACAAGCACGGGACGAGGTTGGCGCCAGTATCAAGGCACCTCCCGACCACAACCACTTTCCACGGCTGAGGCGCCGCCGCAGGCGTTGGGTCGTGGCACTCTGCGCGGCTCTTGTCGCTGCCGGCGGCCTGGGGACCGCGTTCGCGTTCACCTCGGTTAACGACGCCCAAGAGGTCCTGGTCGTCAGCAACGACATCAAGCGTGGCGAGACCATCGAGGCCGGCGACCTCGCCGTGGTGCGGGTCAGCGTCGACCCGGCGTTGACCCCGGTCCCCGGCAGCCAGAAGGCCGAGCTCGAGGGCAGCCGCGCTGCCGTCGACCTGTGGGCCGGCACCCTGCTCACCGCGCAGGCGGTCACCGACAACCTGGTGCCGGGGGAGGGAGAGTCCCTGGTGGGCATCAGCCTTACTCCCGCGCAGATGCCGTCGGAGCCGCTCTACGGCGGCGACGTCGTCCGGATCGTCACCACGCCCGGCGACCAGGGCGAGATCACCGACGAAGACCCGGTCACCATCGAGGCGACCGTCGTTGGTGTTAACCGGGTCGAGGAGACGGGCGAGACCGTCGTCGACGTCTCGGTGCCCGAAGCCGAGGCGGCCGAACTGGCTGCCCGGGCTGCCACCGGACGGGTCGCACTCGTCCTGGACGCCCGGGAGCGCTGAGGCATGGCGGTGATCGTCCTGGCCTCCGCGAGCGGTTCGCCCGGCGCGTCCACCACGGCGCTCGGGCTCACCCTCAACTGGCACCGACCCGTGCTCCTGGTCGACGCCGACCCGACCGGATCCTCCTCGGTCTTCGCCGGCTACTTCCACGGCACCCAGGAGCCGACCGGCGGCCTGATCAACCTCGCCCTGTCCCTGCGCGAGGGAACGCTGGCGGACGCACTGCCCCGCGAGACGCTGCTGCTGGACCCCGAGGCGCCGGCCGAGCGCTCGGCCTGGTTCCTACCCGGCATCCGCGCCCACGAGCAGGCCCCCAGCCTGTTGCCCCTGTGGGAACCGCTCACCGAGCAACTGCGCGCCCTCGACCGCAACGGCCAGGACGTCATCATCGACGCCGGACGACTCGGCCTCGCCGGCTGGCCCCAGCCGCTGATCGCCGGCTCCGACCTGACCCTGCTCGTCACCCGCAGCTCGCTGCCGGCACTGGCCGGTGCCACCAGCTGGGCCAAGACCCTGCGGGCACAGTTCGCCGCGGTCGGTGGGCTCTCCCGTCTCGGGGTCCTCCTCGTCGACGAGGAGCGACGCTGGCCCACGCTTCCCACCGGCGCCCGAGTCCGGCCCTACACCGCACGCCACATCGCCAAGGCCCTCCAGATCCCCGTGGTCGCCTCCGTGGACTGGGAGCCCGAGGTGGCCGAGGTCTACTCCCACGGCGCGCGCAAGCCCCGCAAGTTCGAGTCCTCCGGGCTGCTGCGCGGCTACCAGGGCAGCACCGCCGCCATCCAGTCCATCCTCGGCGCCAACCAGGCCGCCCTCGCTCCCACGAACGGAGGCCACGCATGAGCACCAACGGACACAACCCGGAGACCAACGGCCGCGACCCGCTGCGCGCCGACGAGTGGCTGGAGGCCCGCCATGCCGCGAACCGCGAGCCGACCTCGCCCTTCGCCCGCGGCACCAACGGCACCCCGCCGCCCCCGCCGCCGGTCGTCGAGGACCACGACCCGACCTCGCTGCCGATCTTCGCCGGCGCCTGGACCAGCGAAGGCGAGGGCCAACTGCCTGGCCGCGCCCGCTCGGAGTTCAGCCTGCGCCCGCTCGTCACGCCAGCGCCGGAGGAGCACCACGACACCCGCGGCGCGGATGGCGAAGTCGAGCTGGACTGGGAGCTGATCGCGCAGTACCGCGCCGAGATCTCGTCGCGACTGACCGCCCGGCTCGACAAGGAAGGTGGCCGGGTCACCGAAGAGGACCGCGAGCAGATGGGCCTCGACGTCATCGAGGAGCTCATCAAGTCCGAGGCCGAGACGCTGGTCTCCACCGGTCGGCCGCCGTGGACGAAGGACCACGAGAAGGAACTCAAGTCCGCCCTCCACGCCGCCCTGTTCGGACTCGGCCGCCTGCAGCCCCTGGTCGAGCGCGAGGACGTCGAGAACATCATCGTCATCGCCCGCGGCCCGCTCTGCTCGGTGTGGCTGGAGCTGGTCGACGGCACCCTGGTCGAGGCCGCCCCGATCGCCGACTCCGAGGACGAGCTGCGCGAGTTCCTCTCCGACCTCGGCGCACGGCAGAACCGACCCTTCACCGAGGCCCGGCCGCACCTGGACCTCCGGCTGCCCGGGGGAGCGCGGCTCGCGGCCGGCTCCTGGGTGATGGCCTACACCTCCGTCGTGATCCGCCGACACAGCATGCGCGAGGTGTCGATGGACGAGATGGTCTACGACCGCAAGGCATGTAGCCCGGTCCTGGCCGACTTCGTCGCAACCTGCGTGCGTGCCGGCAAGAGCATCGTCGTCTCCGGCGTCCAAGGCAGCGGCAAGACCACCTGGGTCCGCGCCCTGTGCTCGTGCATCCCGCCCTGGGAGATGATCGGCACCTTCGAGACCGAGTTCGAGCTGCACCTGCACGAGCTCGTCGACCGCCACAAGATCGTCCACGCCTGGGAGCACCGCCCCGGATCCGGAGAGGTCGGCATCGACGGCCGCCAGGCCGGTGAGTTCAGCCTCGAGGAGGCCATCCACCACTCCTTCCGGTTCAACCTCGCCCGCCAGATCGTCGGCGAGGTCCGCGGCCCCGAGGTCTGGAACATGCTCAAGGCCATGGAGTCCGGGCCGGGCTCGATCAGCACCACCCACGCCCGCAGCGCCGAG
>NZ_JBMCZA010000198.1:59825-72347 GCF_048654705.1 Nocardioides sp. CPCC 206348 | reverse complement strand
GGCCCCCAGGTCACCCGCGAGCTGGCGATCAGCAAGCTGGCCGCCGCGATCGACATCGTGATGTACCTGCGCTCGGAGGTCGTCCCCAATCCCGACGGCACCTTCCGCAAGCAGCGCTGGGTCGAGGAGGTCCTGGTCGTCCAGCCCAGCATCGACGCCGCCAGGGGATACGCCACCACCCCGATCTTCGCCCCCAACCAGCTCGGCCAGGCCGTCGCGACCGGCAAGCTCGACAACTTCCTCGCCCAGGAGCTGGCGCGGCACGGGTTCGACCTCGAGGCGTACAAGGCCGAGTCCCAGGCCAACCCGGGGGTGGCCACGTCATGAGCACCGCCTTCCTGCCCGCCGTCTTCGGTGGGCTCATCGTCATCGGCCTGATCGGGATGGGCTACGCGCTGATCCCCGCGCCGCCCAAGCCGCCGCGGCCCGCCCGGACCGTCACCCCGTTCGGGCGGCTGGGGAACTGGTTCGTCCGGCTCGACCGCCGCACCCGGATGCTGATGGTCGGCGGTGGCGTTGCCGGCCTCCTGGTCGCGCTGGTGACCGGCTGGGTGATCGCGATCGTGCTCGTCCCGGCCGGGATCATCGGTATCCCGCTGTTGCTGACGCCCCCACCGGCGGCCGCGAGCATCGAGAAGCTCGAGGCGCTCGAGGAGTGGACTCGGTCCCTGTCCGGCAAGCTGACCGCCGGCCAGTCCCTGCGCTCGGCGCTCATCAAGTCCCTGCAGTCCTCGCCGGCGCCGATCGAGCGCGAGGTCGGCCTGATGGTCTCCCGGTTGTGGAACAACACCGCCAGCACCGAGGACGTGCTACGCGCCTTCGCCGAGGACCTCAACGACTCCACCGGCGACGTCGTGGCCAGCCAGCTGATCCTTGCCGCCAGCGGCCGCGGCCAGGCCGGACTGTCGAAGGCGTTGGACGCCCTCGCCGAGACCGTCGCCTCCGACGTGCGCGCCCGCCGCCAAACCGCCGCCGACCAAGCCAAGCCCCGCACCACCGCCCGCACCGTCACCGTCATCACCCTCGGTGTGCTCGGCATGCTCGCCTTCACCGGCGACTACATCGAGCCCTACGGGTCCCCGTTGGGCCAGGTCATCCTCGCCGTCCTGCTCTCGGCCTACGTGGCCACGCTGCTGTGGATGCGCCGGATGGCCGTCGCCAAGCCACTCCCGCGGTTCCTCGACCTCCAGGCCCGCAACGCGCACCGCGCCGCCCAACGCGCGGCACCGGGCGAGAAGGAAGGAGCACTCGCATGACCGGCCTGCAGATCGCGCTCGCCAGCGGCACCCTCATCGGGCTGGCCCTCGCCCTGCTCGTATGGCGCCTCGCGCCCTCCGACCCCGACCTGGTCGACGCGCTGGACCGTCTCTCACCTGACCACGTCGTACCCCGCCGCAACACTCCCAGCCTCGACGTCGACGCCGGCACCGGCTCGGCGGTCGATCGGATCGGCTTGTGGGCGATGAAGAACCTGCCCGGCGGCGCCTGGGCCCACACACCTCGCAAGGACCTGGCCATCCTGCAGATCAGTGAGACCCGGTTCTACGGCGAGAAGGTCGTCTGGGCACTGCTCGGCCTGGTCATGCCGCCCCTGCTGGCCGCCTTCTTCATGCTGATCGGCCTGCCGCTGCCGTTTGCCATCCCGACGCTCGGCTCGCTGGCGCTGGCCGCCCTGTTCTGGTTCATGCCCAACTGCAACGCTGCCGACGACGCCAAGAAGGCCCGCATCGAGTTCAGCCGAGCCTTGGGCGCCTACATCGACATGGTGGCCACCGGCGTCCGCGACGGATCCAGCGGCCAGCAGGCGCTGCGCTCGGCAGCCGAGGTCGGCGACAAGTGGGTCTTCAAGCGGATCGAGAGCGAGCTGCGCCGCGCCCGCTACATGACCCGCGCACCCTGGGACTCCCTGCACGGTCTCGCCGACGAGCTCGCCGTCCCCGAGCTCGATGACCTCGCCGACATCATGCAGCAGTCCGGCCAGGACGGAGCCCAGATCTACAACAACCTCCGGGCCCGCGCCGCCGCACTTCGCTCGGCGATGCTCAGCGCCGAGGTCGGCAAGGCCAACGCCACCTCCGAGCGCATGTACATCCCAGCCAGCCTGCTCGGCATCGTCTTCATGGCGATCCTCGTCACCCCTTCGATGCTCCGCTTCACCACCTGACCGACCTAACACCGAACCCAAAGAACCAGGGTCACCCAGACCGCAAACCGAACAACCAGGAAGGAAGAACCCCGATGTTGAAGCTCTTCATCACTCTTCAGATGGCGGCGCTGACCTCGCTCGCCTCCCTCGAGGACCGCGTCACCAGGCAGCGCGACGAGCGCGGCTCCGTCACGATCGAGCAGGTCCTGTGGGCCGGCGCGGTGATCGTCATCGTCGGCATCGTCGTCGCGGCCATCAAGTTCTTCGTGACCAGCGAGTCCGCCAAGATCAAGTAGGCCGCCATGTTCGCCAGCCTCCACCGCCGCAGCCGGGACGAGCGCGGGTCGGTGACCATCCAGATGGTCTTCCTGATGCCCGCGCTGTTCCTGCTGATGTTCCTCGGCCTCCAGGGCGCCCTTTACTACCACGCGAAGCAGGTAGCGCTCGCGGCCGCGCAGGAGGGCGCCCGTGAGGCAGGCAGCGAGACCGGCACCCGCGACGCCGGTGTGGCCACGGCGAACACGTTCCTCCACGACGCCGGAGGCTCCGACGTGATGACCTCCACCAGCGTCTCCGGATCACGGACCACGACCACCGCCACGATCACCGTTACGGGCAAGTCCATGAGCGTGATCCCCGGCTGGCACGTGACCGTCACCCAGAGCGCCAGCGTCCCGGTCGAGAGGCTCACCGAATGACCAGGCAGACCAGGCGGGCCAGCGCACGCCGCCGGCGCCGGGACGAGCGCGGGTCGGTGGCCATCGAGGCCGCGATCGGCGTCCCGGCCTTCGGCCTGTTCGTGGCGATGATCATCCTCGGCGGCCGCGTGGAGATCGCCAAGCAGTCCGTGGACGCAGCCGCCTACGAGGCGGCACGAGCGGCCTCCATCGAGCGAACTCAGAGCGAGGCCATCACCTCCGGCAAGTCCGCGGCCACCAGCAGCCTGTACGACCAGGGCCTGCAGTGCACGACCACCAACATCACGATCAACGCTGCGGCCTTCAACGCCCCGCTGGGAACCACAGCCCAGGTCACCGCCACCGTGACCTGCAAGGTAGACGTGGCGGACCTGAGCATCCCAGGCCTGCCCGGCACCCGGACGATCACCGCGACCGCCAGCAGCCCCGTCGACGCCTACCGGGAGCGCCGATGATGACCGCCCGCATCCGCAGTCTCACGATTCGGCGCTCGCGCGATGAGCGCGGCTCCATCAGCGTCTGGTTCGCCACCGCAGCACTGGCGATGATCATCCTCGTCGGGATGGCCGTCGACCTCGGCGGCAAGGTCCACACCCAGCAGCAAGCCCGCAGCGCTGCCGCCCAGGCCGCCCGCACCGGCGCCCAGGAGGTTCAGGGCTCGACCGCAGTCCGCGGCGAGGACCTCCACGTCGACCTCACCGCCGCCAAGACGGCCGCCTTGGACTATCTCCGCGCCGCCGGCGTGGAGGGAACCGTCCGCGTCGTCGACGGCGACACCCTGATCGTCACCACCACCGACACATACACCAGCAAGTTCCTCGGGATCATCGGCCTGGACACGATGCAGGTCACCGGGGAGGCGTCCGCGCGGCTCATCCGCGCCGAAGGAGGCATCGAGAGATGACCACGCCCACCCATCCCACCCTGGGCCAGCGGCTCACCGGCCTCGCAGCCTCGGTCGCCGTACTCGGCATCGTCCTCGGGCTGCCCGCACTATTCCTCGCGATCGGTGCCAGCCCAATCCCGGACCACGTCCCGACCCTGGACGGCATCAAGAACGCGCTCATGGCGCCCGACGACGGCACCCTCGTCCTCGGCCTGTTCAAGGTGATCGGCTGGGTCGCGTGGGCCTTCATGGCGCTGAGCCTGGTCGTGGAGGCCATCGCACGGCTCCGCAAGGTCCAGGCGCCCCAGCTGCCGGGCCTGGGCCGGCCGCAGGCCGCAGCACGCGGCCTCATCGGCCTCGCCGCTCTGATGTTCATCGCCGCGCCCATCGCCGCCCAGCCAGCCACGATCACCTCGGCCGCCGCGGCGCCGGTGACGGTGGGACACGTCAACGCCGGTGCCGCCGACCAGGCACCCGCCCAGCAGGACCTCAAGGTCGAGACGAAGCAGGAGCGCCAGCGCAAGACCGTCGACCACGCTGTGAAGCCGGGGGAGAGCCTGTGGTCGATCGCCGAGGACCACTTCGGCGACGGTGCCCGCTACAAGGAGCTCGTCGAACTCAACCGCGACCTCCTCGGCGCGCAGCCGAGCTTCCTCGAGCCCGGTTGGGTACTCAAGCTGCCCGCGCTCAACGGCGGGGCACCGGCGCACGACTACACGGTGCAGCCCACCGACACCCTCAGCGAGATCGCCCAAGAGCAGCTCGGCGACGCCGACCGCTGGCCCGAGATCTACCGGGCCTCCACCGGCATCACCCAGCCCGGCGGGGCCCAGCTGACCGACCCCGACGTCATCGACGTCGGCTGGAAGCTCAACATCCCCGACGCCGAGCAGGGGGGCAGTCACGACGACACCCAGCACCAGCAGTCGCGCGACGTCGAGCCCGAGACGCCCGCCGGCCCCGAGGACCAGCGGCCCGTCGACCCGCCGGCCGAGGAGGAGCCGCCGGTCGCCCATGTGCCCGAGGTGCCCGAGGTGCCCGAGACGGCCGTGCCCGACGCGCCGCCCCAAGCCGAGGAGCCGGCGGCGCCGGTCGCCGACGTCGACCAGGTCGACGACGCTGACGACTCGATCCTCGACGCGCCGTGGGTCCTCGCCGGTCTGACCGGCGGGGGCGTCCTGCTGTCCGGGGCACTGCTCATGGCCCTGCGGTCCCGCCGCCGCGCCGGCTACCGGAACCGGACGCCCGGCCGCGCGATCGCCGCGCCGCCTCCGGAGCTCGCGCCGGTCGAGATGACCCTGAACGCCACCGGTGCCGCGGCCGCAGCCACCGTGGAGTTCGCCGACGAGGCGCTGCGCCGCCTCGCGGCCGCCGTCGGCGCGCAGGGCACCACGATGCCGCCGCTCGCTGCCGTGGAGCTCGCGCACGGCAAGCTGACCCTGCACCTGAGCGCGCCGGCCGCCGTCCCGGCGCCCTGGGTGGGCAGCCCGGACCAGACCCACTGGCACGTCAGCACGGACACCGCCGTCGACGACCTCGGCCCCGACACAGGGAACGTCGAGCCGCCCTACCCGCTCCTGGCCACCATCGGCATGAGCGACACCGGCGAGACGTGGCTGCTCAACTGCGAGGAGCTGTCCACCCTCACCATCAGCGGCGACCAGACCTACGGCCGGGACTTCGCCCGCCACCTCGCCGCGCAGCTCGCCGTCAACCCGTGGTCGCGCCGCGTCCAGGTCGACTGCATCGGCGTGGCTGAGGAAGCCGTCGCCATGGACGAGCGGATCAGCTACTACCCGACCGGAGCAGCCGGGTCACCCGCGACCGCGGAAGCCCTCGCGGCCGCCGTCACCACGGTCGACCGGGCGAAGCGACACGACACCGACGCGTCCACAGCGCGCACCGGCAGCGTCGACGACGACACCTGGCCCGCCCGGATGCTGTTGCTCGACGCGGCTGCCGGAGACCCCGAGGACCTCGAGCAGCTGCTGCAGCTGGTCACTAACCACGTCGGGCAGTCCGCCACCTCCATCGTCGTCGCCGGCGAGCGACCCAACACACCGGGCGCCGTCCTGCACATGACGAACACCGGCCGCGTCGTCCTCGAGCACGCCGGCCTCAACCTCATCGCCGTCGGCCTCACCAGCGACGAAGCCCGCGGCTGCGCCCTGGTCTACGCACAGAGCGAGGTCGCCGAGGAGGTACCTGTCCCGGTCGACGAGACCGCCACCGACGGCTGGGAGGCCTACACCGACCAGTCCGGGGCACTGCGCCGCGAGTACACCCTGCCGCGCAACACCCCCGCGGACACCGTCGACGAGCCGCTGTCCTCCCTCCTGGAGGGCGACGACGAGGACTACATCCGGCACAGCGCGATCGTGCAGGAGGACCTCGAGACGCTGGCGCCGAAGGTGCCAGAGCACGTCCGAGCCGAGGTCGAACAGTGCGACCCCACTCTCGACCAAGACATCGCCGACTGGTTCTCGACCAACTGCGACCGTCCAAGGCTCATCCTGCTCGGCCCGGTCACCGCGCGCACCCACGGCAAGGCGCTGGCCAAGCGCAAGCCCTACTTCACCGAGCTGCTCGCGTACCTGGCCATGCACGGCAAGCACGGAGCCACCCGCGAGGAGATTGGCGAGGCATTCGGGATCACCCCCGGCAAGGTGCGCGACTACACCAACACCGTCCGCGAGTGGCTGGGCACCAACCCCACCACTGGAGAGCCCCACCTGCCCCACGCCGACAAGGCCCCTGCCACCAAGCTCCGCGGCGTCAACGTCTACCAGGTCGACGACGGTCTCCTGGTCGATCTCCACCTCTTCCTCCGGCTGCGCAAGCGCGGGCAGGCCCGGGGCGGAGCGGAAGGCGTCGCCGACCTCTGCACCGCGCTCGAGCTGGTCGGCGAGTCGAAGCCCTTCAGCCAACTGCGTGAAGAGGGATGGTCTTGGCTCGTCAACGAGCCCGACCGCGTTGACCTCATGGCGTCCGGCTGGATCGCCGACGTCGCCCTCATCGTCGTCACCGAGGCTCTCGCCGTCGGCGACCTGGTCAAGGCCCGCTCCGCCGCCTACGTCGCCAACCGGGCAGACCCTGACGGCGAGAGCACCCGCCTGTGCCTGGCGCACGTCATGAAGGCCGAGGGCGACCAGCTCGAGGCCGACCGGATCATCCGCGAGGAGATCTGCAACCGGTCCGACGACGGCGACGCCCCGCTGGAATTGTCGGAGCGCACGAAGACCATCATCAGTAACCACGGCTGGCTCGCGAGCTGACTCGGGAAGGGAGCACCAGCACATGACCACGCTCGACCAGGAGCTCACCGGCCGCTACGTCGCGGCCGGCGGCGACCGCCCCGACCTCGACGCCCGCCGCGTCGCGCGGGCCGTGTTCGTTCGCGACACCATCGGCACGCTCTACAACGCCGACAAGAGGTTCGGGATCGAACCCGCCGACAACGGCTCGCTGGCCGAGCTCGTCGACGCCGCCGAAGAACACCTCGAGCACATTGCCACCGACGTCAGCCAGCGATCAGTCATGGCGCCGCCCAACACAGGAGGAGACACCGCATGAGGAAGCACCACTCCGCACTCGGGGGAGTGGCCCTCGCCCTTGCCCTGACCCTCATGGGCTGCTCGGACGACGGCACCGACCCCGAGGCCGAGGACACCCCAACCACCACCCCGACCGAAACGCCGACCAGCGCTTCGCCGACCCCGATGACTCCTGAGGAGAAGGCTGCCGCGCAACTGACCACCTACCTCGAGGTTCGTGACGACGCGCTCCGTGCCGCGACCATCGACTTCAAGCGCCTCAACAAGGTCGCAACTGGACAAGAGTTCCTGAACCTTCAGCAGAACGTCTCTGGAATCGAGCGCTCCGGCAGCAAGGTCACGGGGGAGTACGTTCACTTGCTCGATGAGCCGCGCGACCGCGGCTCTCAAGTGCTTATCACCGACTGCGAGGACCGCAGCGGAGTCGAGCGCACGAAGGACGGCAAGCCGGTTCCCGAACCTAAGGACCCCGAGGGCAACCCCCTGCGAAACCCGGTGCCGATCGAGTACGAGTTGATCAAGCAGAAGGGCCGCTGGCTCGTCAACAGCTCAAACGTGCTTTGGGACAAGTCGTGCTAGCCCGGGCGCTCGCCGCGATCGTGGCCGCCGCATGGCTGGTCACGATTGGGGGCTCGTCGCCGGCCGCCGCTGATGGCGACCAAAACTGCCACTATGAGACCAATCCGGACACCGGCGAGGTAGTGCTCGTCTGCGAGGACCCCGGCGATGATGGCGACGAGGACAACGATCCTGGTGATGGAGGCTCGTCAACGTGCTCGTACCAAGGCAACGAGATTCCCTGCACGGGCCCAGAAGGATCGACTTGGAGCAGCGCTCACGGGTGCTACGTCGGAGAGGCGTTCCCCGCAGACGAGACCGAGCCGCCGCCCGGGCAGACCGAGGAGGACGGCGCCTGGCACGTCTGCTACTTCCCCCCGCCCGGGTCCTCGTGGGAACTGATGTGGATCGAGAACGGCACAGTGACCATCGATCCAGAGGTGCTGGCTCAACGGGCCATTGCATCGATGGACCTGGACCCGATCACGATCGGCATCGTCCCCGAGTCGGGCGCCAACCGGGTTGGTCTCGTTGGTCTGCCGGTGTGGATGTGGGTCGACAGCCCGACCGATGACACGTTCGGACCGATCACCGCGTCCGCCAGCGAAGGGCCGGTCTCGGTCAGCGCCACCGCCAGCGTCTCCAGCATCGTGTGGAACATGGGCGACGGAACCAAGGTGACGTGCACCGGCAAGGGAACGCCGTACGCCGATCACTACGGCAAGCAGGACTCCCCGACCTGCGGGCACCGCTACGCGAAGATGTCGACCAACCAGCCCGAGGGTGCGTACCAGGTCACCGCGGCCAGTCGCTGGGTGGTCGAGTGGACCGGTGGCGGGCAGTCCGGAACCATCGAGTTCGACCTGGCCACCGAGCCGCTCCCGATCCGCATCGGGGAGGCCCAGGTGCTGACCCAGTGACCCTGTACTACTAGCCGACCGATCACCGACACAGGTCCCCGTCCTCACAGCAGGACCGGGGACCTGTGTCGTTCGCTGCCCGAGCGCGGCCCGGAGGCACCGGGCCCCGCCCGAACTGAGATGCTCGTGCTGCCGCTGGTGGACGTGAAAGAGCCCCAGGCGTCTCGGGTCTCCTGGGGCTCGCGAGAAGCAGAGCATGGGGTGGCTCGCCTGCGCAGATGAATAAGACAACGCGCGAACCTAGACCTTAGGGCTCACGGGTTGGCGTGACAGCAGGCCCAGTCACGTGACCTGGGTGCCGCCTTCCTGGCGGTCAACGAGGCGGGGACCCGGGCCAGCGCCGCGCCGACCTGGCTGTCCCGGCGACAGGAAGCCGCGCCGTCGTGCGGTGCCGATCCAGTCCCGCACGGTCGGCTCGGGGCGCCCGAACTTCGTGGCGAGCCGACCCGTTAGCCCAGGCCCGTTGGCGGCTTCCTGGAGGTACGTGCGCGCTACGTCCTCGAGGAGGGTGTCCGGTAGGCCTGGTCGGCCGCGGCGCTTGCCTGCCGCGGAGCTCGTAGCAGTCTCCAATGTGCTGAGTTCCTCGGGCAGGAGGTCCTCTACCGCGATGTCTCGCCGGCCGTCGAGGCCGAGCTGGGTGACGCCCTCACTACGCCAGTCGTCTTGGGCGAGAGTCGCCTGCGCGCGAGCGACGATCTTGCCGAGAGGGATGCGGCGAAGGAGATCGCTCGTGATGAGCTGGCCCAGCTCAGTGCCGGGATCGTGGTCGGTTGCAGCGCGGTCCTCGTCGCCACCATCCTCGTATCGCCAGGTCAGTTTGAAGAGCTCGAGTTCCGCAACCTCCAGGCCGCGGCCGCGGTTGACCAGGATCCCGTAGACCCGGACCGGGAGGTCTCGCGACGTGTAGACGAAGTCCGCCACGTAGCCGGCGCCTCGCGCGCGGCTCTTCATGTAGAGCTCGAGGCGATCCGGCGGCGGCGGGTCGCCGGGATAGTCAAAGCCGGGATCGAAAAGAGACTGCTTGAACAGGTCGTACATCTGGCGCGTCCGCGTGAAGTCGTACGACAGGTCGCGGACCTCGAGGTGGTCGTCGGGCATGTGATCGGTGGCGTTCTCGGTCATGGTCTCGACGGTAGGCCAGCAGGGTCGCGAACCGTACGGAAAAACCGTCCGACTTGCGCCGCTCGATTAGTCGTACGCCTGCGGCTGTCGCGGCGGGCGCGGATTATGAGGCGGGGCGCTGACGTAGCGCGCACCCTCAGGCGACCCCTCGCGCGCACGACGTCCAGAAGCCAGAGAATAGAAACAATAGGCTCCGCGCCACCCTGGCCAAGAAGTTTCTGCAACTTTCGGGGGGACGCCCTCTGACCTGCGGAAACGCGCGTCCCCCCTCTGCGTCCCCCTCCGAATCGGGGGTTTGGGGGGACGGATGCGGGGACGCCCGCTCGCGACCTTTCTGCCGTGCACAGCCACGGACGAAAGGAGCGAGTGCGATGAGTGTGGGCGACCAGCTCGGCCTCGACGACAACAGCGAACTGCTCGACAAGGCCCGCCAGAAGTGGCCGACTTGGGTGGCCGTTGATCCACGGCTTGGAGTCGTCGAGGAGTTCGACGACCTCCGGGCCTGGCTGCCCTCGGTCGACAGCGCAGCCTCTGACGAGGTCCTCCTGGCGCTGGCCATGCTGGCGGCTCCCGATGGCGGTGACGACATCGCTGCCGCGGCCGCGCTCGCCAAGTGCCTGCTGCCCGGCGCGTGCCGGCTCGCCGGCTGGCTCAGCACCCTCCCTCCCCGCGAGGTCTTCCGCGACAGCCAGCCCGTCGCGGCCGGCTCCTGGTCGGCCGTCGAGCGGATCGACGAGCTGGTGGCCTCCCAGCTGTGGATCGAAGTCCGGACCTTCAAGTGGCGCCGGCTGCGCAAGGTCGCCGCGAACATCCTGATCAGCACCCGCGTCGGCGTCCTCCGCGAGGTCGGGGACTTCTTCCACGTCTCCCGCGCCGACCGCACGTGGGCGAACACCACCCTCGTGGAGTCCTTCTCCTCCGGCGACCTGGCCGACGGCGACGCAGGAGCGTGGAGCGCCACCGCGATGCCGATCGAACGGGTTGCCGGCGCCCCATTCCCCTGGCCCGAGATGCTCGCAGGCGCCGGTCCGGGGCAGGAGGAGCCGTCGGCCACCGAGGAGCTGCTGGAGCTGCTGGCATGGGCCTGCGAGAACCAGGTAATCAGCGCGGCCGACCGCTACCTGCTGCTCTGCCTGGTCGACGAGGCCGACCGCGTCGAGACCCGCAACCTCGCCCGCGGCTACGGCGGCCTGCTCAGCAACGAGGTGTCCAGCCGTGTCGCACCGCGGGTCGGGGTGTCCGAGGCAACCGTCCGTCGCCACGGCTCGCGCAGCATGCGCGCCCTCGCCGCGGCCGCCACGAGGAAGTTCGGCCATGACGAATGAGCGCGACCGTGATCGCTCCCACCGCCCGACGACACATAGGCGACTGGAGGTGGTGAAGCCCATGACATACACCCAGGACGACGGCGAGAGCCGGACGCCGGAGAAGATCGCCGACCTGTTCGCGATCGCCGGCCGCGAGGTCGAGGCGATCGAGCAGCTCACCGGCTGCGTCGCCCAACTGCACGAAGTCCAGGCCGCCAAGGCAGAGCTGGCAAGCCTGACCCCGGCTGAGGTCCGTGCCGCGCTCGAGTTCCGCCGCGGCGGTATCGGGGAGGCCAAGTGAGCACCCAGACCTCGAGCCGCCCGGTCGGCGTCGACGAGCTCAAGCGAGCCTGGGACGCCGTGAACGCCGGCGAGTTCCGCGTCGGCGCCGGCGCCGGCAAGGGACCCCGCGGCCGCGGCACCGCAGCCGCGGACGACTGGTCGCCAGCCGCGGGGGAGCACACCATCGCGGTGATCGGATGCGCCGGGTCGGTGGGAGCCAGCACCATCGCCCTGGCAGCCGGCCTGGCCGCCGCCGCCCCGGTCCGGGTGATCGAGTGCTGCTCGGTCACCGCCTCTGGTCTCGCCGCGGCAAGCACCGCCGAGCTCGGCCTTCACCCGACCGACTGGCGTCAGGGCAAGCGCGACCACGTCCTGCTCGAGCGGGCCAGCGAGGTCCTCGCCGGCGTCGACGAGATCCCGCTGCCGATCGACGCAGAGCACGAGACCCAGCTGACGATCCTCGACGTCGGCTGGGAAGCCGGTCAGCTGCTGGCCACCGACTGCTGGCTCGCCGAGGCCGTCCGCACCGCCGACCAGGTCGTCCTGGTCACGACAGCCACCGTCCCCGGGATGCGCCGCGCCTCGGTCGCGCTCGAGCTGCTGGCCAACCACTGCCAGCCCGAGCAGATCGCCCTCGCCGTGCGTGGGCCGCGCCGCAAGAAGTGGACCCGGGGCCTCGAGCACGCCGGCGGCCCCGCCTTACGTCGCGCCCTGGTCGCGGACCGGTGCGTGGAGATCCCCGAGGACCGCGAGCTCGCGGTCAACGGCCTGGACTCCCGGCCCGTCCCGGCCCCCCTCATCTCGGCAGCACGTCAGCTGCTCGAGCCCGCCCATCTGCCCACCTGCCCAACGGCGCCAGCGAAAGCGACTGACCCGAACCGGCGTCAGCAACCCGGAAAGGAAGTCCCTCTGTGGACGTCATGACCACTCTCCTCCCGATGGCCGCCCAGGTCTGCCCGAAGGCGCCGCCGGGGGCCGTCGGACCCACCAACGAGATCACCAGCTACGTCCTGTGGGGCGTCATCGTCCTGTTCGGTCTCGGCATCGTG
>NZ_JBMCZA010000198.1:41850-59815 GCF_048654705.1 Nocardioides sp. CPCC 206348 | reverse complement strand
ATCGGCGCGATCATCGCCGGCCGCGTGTTCTCCCTGCCGCACGCCTCCAAGGTCGGCGTGATCTCGGTGGTGGTCGTGTTCGCCTGCGCGATCGCCTACCTGGTCCTGCCCGGCATGCTCAACGGGATCCTCGGCAAGGGCTGCATCTGATGCGGCGCGCAGCCACGAAGAAGGCCGCCCAGGAATCAGGGGGCGCCACGGAGTGGGGCCGACGCCGCCTGCTCGGAATCCTGGCCGCAGTCGTCGTCGTGGCTGCACTCCTGCTCAGCGGCCTCGGCTACGCGGTCTACCTGGCCTTCGCCGGTATCGGCGAGGACTCCAACGCGATTGCCGGCGTGGCCACCGGCGAGACCGACCACTCGACGGTGGCCCAGGGTGCCGCGCACCGCGACGAGATCGCCGCCGAGCGGATGCTGGCCGTGCAGGAGAGCGCTGCCTTCCCGCCAGTAGCACCAGGGACCATCAACTCGGAGGCGCCCGTCATCAAGATCCCTGCAGGCACTGGCGTAATCGGACCCGCGTACGTGATGACCGGGTTCCCGCACACCCCCGAGGGCGCGATCGGGCAGCTCGCCCAGATCGACCTCGCGGTGCTGCAGTCGATGAGCCTGACCACGGCCGCAGAGGTCTACAACGCCTGGGCATTGCCCGGCGGGGTGCGCGCCGAGGAGTGGTGGATTACCGCCAGCGTCCGGGCGTTCCTCTCCAGCGCCGGGATGGGTGAGGTCAAGGACCCCAGTTCCTCGGTCTCCCTCCAGCCGGCCGCCGCGCTCGTGAAGGGAACCGACGGACCCGGCTGGGCAGTCGTGTGCGTGCTGATGAAGGTGACCGCCTCCTACAAGCAGGAGGGCCAGATCGCCTTCGCCCACTGCGAGCGCATGCAGTGGGTCGGTGGCCGTTGGATGGTCGCCCCCGGCGCCCCGCCCGCACCCGCCCCCGCGACCTGGCCCGACACGCAGCTTGCCCACGAGGCCGGCTGGCGCACCTGGTCGACCGACGACACCACTGACCCTGACCACCCCGGCGACAGCGAAGGGGACCGCTGATGAAGAACCTGACGACCGGCCCAGCCTTGAGTGGCGACCCGCGGGCCACCCTGGTGCGCATCGGCATCCTGGTGGCGATCGCCGCCATGGTGGCCACCGTCGTCTGGATCGGTGCCCGCACCCGAGCCGACGACTCCCGCGGCCCCGACCCCGCGGGCGGGGACAACTTGACCCAAACGGTCCAAACCGCGCCGGTCGAGCAGGTCGCACCAGACACCGCCCCGGCCGACGGCGTCGTGATCCCGACCGGCGACGACCAGGTCGACGGCTACCCGACCGGATTCCCGGCCACCGACCTGGGCGCCGTGGCGCTGCAGGTCGAGCTGGCCAAGGCTCAGCTCGGGTTCGACTACGACCAGGCCGTCACCGTCGCCCGCCTCTACGCCAACCCCGAGGACAAGGCCGTCTTCGAGGAGCGCTCCCGTGCCGCGGTCGCGCTGCGCCGCCAGCAGGCCGGCGTCGCGAAGGAGGGCGACGTGCCCGCCCCCGCGTCGTACGCCGTCACCCCGGTCGCCTACACCCTCGAGGAGCTCGACACCGGCTACTACGCGGTGAACCTGCTCAGCTATGTCACCCTCACCACCGCCGACGGTCAGGTCAAGGACAGTCTCTACGCCGGAACTCAGCTGATGCGGTGGTTCGAGGGTGACTGGCGACTGGTTCAGGGCAGCGAGGAGGACATCGAGCACCTGGTCTCCGAGGGCCAGCCGCAGGCGGTGGCGCCCGGCACCCCCGAGTTCGACAAGGCCGGCTGGATCCGGATCAACGGAGCTCCCCAGTGAGCACCGTCATCAACACCGTCGTCACCGCTGCGCGCCGGACGAGCCGACTCGGCACCGCCGCCCTGGCGCTCCTGGTATTCACCACGCTCCTCGGAGCTGCCACGACCCTCCAGCCTCCCGCCGCAGAGGCCAGCGAGCCGGCCGTCCGCGTGGCGCACCTCGCCCCGGTCGCCAGCGCCGGCACCGGCACGCTACCGACCCGCAACGTCAAGATGGGCTGCCCGGGGCCCGACGCCCTGTGCGATCTCGGCGGTGACGCGCTCGACTGCGCCAAGGACCCGATCGACTGTGGGAAAGACGTCGCTGGCGATGTGAGCGACGGTGCTAGCGACCTGCTCTCCGACGGCTGCGGGATCCTTGACGCGATCTGCGGCAACATCGGCGGGCTGCCCGGGCTTCCGGGGGTCCCTGGGCTGCCCGGGATCCCCGGTCTGCCGAACGTCGGTGACCTCTTCGGTGGCGGCATCCCTGGTCTGGGCGACATCCCCAACCCGTTCGAGGCGATCGGCGACGTCATCGCCAAGGCCGCGGCGGACGCCTGGACCGCGGCCATGCTCGCGATCTGGAACTCCGGCCTGTTCGTGCTGCGCATCGTGCTCACGTTCAGTGAGCTGTTCTTGACTCCGGACCTGAGTGCTGACGGCCCGGGCAAGGACGTCTACGCCTTCACCCTGTGGCTGGCGCTGGCCCTGGTGGTCATCTTGGCGATGGTCCAGCTCGGCGCCGCGGCCTTCAAGCGCGAGGGTAAGAGCCTCGCCCGGGCCTTCATCGGGTCCGGTCAGTTCGTCTTGGTGTGCGCCTGCTGGTTCGGGTATTGCGTCATGATCATCGCGGCCTGCGGGGCGCTGACCAAGGCGCTGATGAAGTCGCTGCTCAAGGTGCAGACTTGGCCCGACTGGGACCCGCTCGGCGGCCTCGGTATCGACGACATCACCGACGCCGGCGTGGCCACCGCGCTGGCTTTCCTCGGGATCTTCTTGTGGCTGGCCGCCATCGGGCACGTCCTGGTCTACCTGGCACGCGCGGCGTCCCTGCTGGTGATCACCGCCACGGGGCCGCTCGCGGCCGCCGGCCTGGTCTCGGACTTCACTCGTTCCTGGTTTTGGAAGTCGCTGCGCTGGTTCCACGCCGCGGCGTTCACCCCGGTGCTGATGGTGATGGTGCTGGGCATCGGTGTGCAGTTCGCCAACGGAGTCGCCGCCCACCTGGCCGAGGACACCGCCAAGGCGTTCGGCACCGCGCTGCCGGCCGTGATGACGATCCTGATCAGCGTCGTCGCCCCGCTGTCCCTGTTCAAGCTCCTGGCCTTCGTCGACCCCGGCACCCCCAGCGGCGCGTCGTTCCGCCAGGGCATGGCCATCCAGGGCGGCTTCCAGGGTCTGCTCGGCGGCGGCGGTGGCGCCGGCGGTGGCTCGTCGGCTGCGTCGAGCACCGACGCCAACGGTCGCTCCTCGGGCGAGCAGAGCGCCGAGGCATCGACTGGCGACCGGTTCAGCAAGTCGACCCAGGGCGCCCTGGGCAGCTTCGGCCCGGTCGGCCAGGCGCTGTCGACCGGCATGGGCTGGATCAACTCCGCCGGCGCGAAGGCGACCTCGCTGATGTCGGACGAGACCAACCAGGCCGGTGTCGGCCAGAGCACCTACGGCCCCGACTTCAGCGGCCTGGGTGGACGGCAGTCCGGTGGCCAGTCGGGCGGCCAGGGCGGGACCCACCCCGGGTCGCAGAACAGCGGGGACGACGACTTGTCGATGCCGACCCCGCCCTCGCCTCCTGTGCCGCCCACCCCGCCGACGCTGCCCACTGGCGGCGGACCCGGTGGTGGCTCGGGTGGCGGTTCTGGCGGCCAGGGCGGCGGGGGAGCGGGCGCCGCTCCCAAGACCCCGGCCGCTGGAGGCGGGGGAGCAGCAGGAGGTGCTGGCGGCGCCGGCGCGGCGGCTGGCGGCATCCCACCGGTGGCGGTGTAACCGATGCGCCGACCGCCCCACCTCGAGCACCGATCAGCACGCACCGACCTCACTGACCAGAAGGGAAGCCGACGATGACCACCTACGCCGACTACCAGCGCGACCGCATCGGCTGGTTCTTCGGCCTCTCCGGAGGCCAGCTGATGTTCCTGGCGCTGGCCAGCCTGCCGGCGTTCTGGGCGATCAGCCGCGGAGCGTGGTTCTCCGCGTTTCTGTTCGCCCTGGTCTGGTTGTTCCTGCTGGCCATCACCGTGATCCCGGTGCGCGGCCGCTCGGCCACCGGCTGGGTGTTCGCCTCGACGATGTACGCCGTCGGGGGCCTTTTCGGCTGGACCTCGTTCCGCGCCAAGGCCACCCAGGGCCGCGCCGAGGACCTCGACACCCCGGACCTGCCCGGCGTCCTCCAGGGCGTGCAGATCCACGACGGCCCGCCGCACGGATCGCAGCTGCAGCGCGTAGCGATCATCGAGGACCACGCCTTGAAGACCTGGGCGGTTACGGCCTCGATCGTGCACCCCGGCATCGGCATGAAGGACACCGAGGAGCGCGCCTGCTACGGCGAGGCGCTGGCCGGGCTGCTCGACGTCGCCGGCCGCACCGAGAAGGTCGACGAGATTCTCTTCATGGTGCGCACCGTCCCCGAGGACGGCGCCGAGCGTGACCTGTGGGTCAACCGCCACCGCCGCTCCAACGCACCGGAGCTGTCGGAGGTCGTCAATAGCGACCTGGCCCACGGCCTCACCCAGGCATCGGTGCGCACCGAGCAGTTCGTGACGATCGTGATCCCGGAGACCCGGATCGCGCGGTCGGCCAAGGAGTCCGGGGGTGGCTTCGAGGGCCGCTGCCGCGAGCTCTACCTGCTCATGGGCGAGATCGAGGCCCAGCTGCGCGGCCCGATGGGGATGACTCAGGTCCGCTGGCTCACCAGCCCCGAGCTCGCGTTGGCCTGCCGGACCGGATTCGCCCCTGGTGACCGGGCCGGCATCGTCGAGGCGCTGTCGCTGCGGGAGAAGGACCCGAGCGTCAACGCCGACGTCCCGTGGGCGATGGCCGGCCCCTCGGGTGCCGACGCCACGGTGCGGCACTACAGCCATGACGCCTGGAACTCGGTCAGCGCCACCATCAAGCTGCCGACCCGCGGCGTCGCCATGGGTGCTCTCGCCCCGATGCTCACCCCCAGCGAGTTCGGCGAGCGGAGGTCGTTCGTCGTCGCGTACCCGATCGTGTCCCAGTCCAAGGCCGACCGTCAGTCCGGCAACGCTGAGTGGGCCGCCGACCTGACCGAGGGGATGAACGAGAAGCTCGGCCGCAAGACCCGAGCCAAGCAGCGCGACGAGGCGCACAAGGCCCGCGGCCTGGACGCCAAGCTGGCCCGCGGCAACTCGCTGACCCGGCCCTACGGCGTGTGCACGGTCACCGTCCCAAAGTCGATGCGGATCACCGAGTTCGGGCGGCGCCTGGATGCCTCGGTCCGCCGCGCCGGGTTCGCACCGCTGCGCCTCGATCTCGCCCAGGACGTCGGGTTCGCCGCGTCCACCATCCCCCTCGGCACGAGCCTGACCCGAAGCGGAGACGCCTGATGACCACCAACCCCCGGCGGAACCGCCGCGGCGCCGATCGAGGCCGGGACATGGCGGCTTTGCTCTCCGACTTCGGGCACGACCTGCCCACGATCCCCACGCTCGCCCCGCAGGCCAAGGAGCCCCGACTCTTCCGCTACGCGCCGCGCCGCGGTGCCACCCGCCGCGGCCGAGGATGGGCAGCCGCCACCGCCCCGGCGATGGCCTGGCGGATGACCAGCGACCAGGCCCCAGTGTTCTGGCCCTTCGTGTCGGCTCCCGCCCTGCCCCCAACGGGCGCCCAGATGGGCGTCGACCAGCTCTCCGGCGGCAGCTTCTACTGCGACCCGTTCGGGTGGGTGCTGCGCGACGACGTGCCGGCAACCAACCCGAACATCTTCCAGTTCGCCAAGCCGGGAAGTGGCAAGTCCGGCACCACCAAGGCGTTCTGCACCCGGATGATGCCGTTCGGCTACCGCACCCTGGTCACTGGCGACGTCAAGGACGAGTACGAGTCGTTGTGCCGTGCGCTCGGTGTCGAGCCGTTCGTCATCGCCCCCGGCTTCACTGCCCGGGTCAACCCGCTGTCCATGGGGCCGCTCGGCGACGGGTGGGAGAAGCTCTCGGCCGAGGAGGCGCAGCGCCGCGCCACGATCATCTTCAAGCGGTGGCTGGTCCTGGTCCGCGGCCTGGTCGGCAGCATGAAGATCGACGACGAGCGCCGGGTGCCTTTCGGCCCCGACGAGTCCGACGTCGTGCGCAACGCGCTGGCGATCCTCACCGGCTACGCCGCCGGCAACAGCGTCCTGGCCGAGACCACCATCCCGCGGCTGTGGGACCTGCTGCGCAACCCCACCGAGGAGCTCGTCGGGGCCTGCGAGTACGCGAACAGCCGCGTGTTCCTCGACGAGACCCGGCTGCTGCGCAACGCGCTCGGCGAGCTAGTCACCGGCACCCTCGCCGGCCTGTTCGACGACTTCACCAACATCGAGGTCGACTGGCGGGCCCCGATCCAGTCGTTCAGCCTCTCCCGGCTCGACGGCCTCGGCGATGAGGCCGTGGGCATCGCGCTGCTGTGCATGAACTCCTGGGGGCGCGGTCTGCGGGAGATCGCCGAGCCTGGCGACCTGCGCATCGTGGTGCGTGACGAGGTCTGGAAGCAGATGCGCCTCGGAACCGCCGCGGTGGCGAGCTTCGACGCCGACCTGCGGCTCTCACGCGGCATGGCCGGCAAGGGCGGCGACATCCAGTTCTGCAACCTCCACAAGCCCTCCGACCTGCTCTCGGTCGGCGACGCCGACTCCCAGGCCGCGATGATCGCCAAGGACCTCCTCGAGCTGGCCGACATCAAGATCCTCGGCGCCCAGAAGCCCCGGGTCGCCCGCGAGCTCGACTCCATACTCGGGCTCGGCCCGATCGCCCAGGACCTCGTCTCCGGGTGGGCCATGCAGGACAAGGGCCGCGCCCTGTGGTGCATCGGCGACGCCACCTACAAGGTCCAGACCGTGCTCCACCCGCTGGAGAAGAAGCTCTACTACACCAACGGGGCCATCGAGTCCGCCGCCTGAGCGCCGCGACCTCGGGACTGACCTGCCATGAAGAAGCTGCTCCTCGCCGAACTGCCCGTCCTGATCATCTTCATGGGGCTGCCGTTCCTGGTGACCCTGATGGTGGTGATGACCACCACAGCGGCCGCCGAGTGCCGCACCCAGAGCAGCCAAGGCACCGCGCCCACCGAGCTCGGTGACCTCGGAGCCATCGACGGCCCCGTGGGCGGCCCGGTCAACGGCAAGATCACCTTCGCCCAGGCCAACATCCCGCGCCGCTCCGGCCTCGACGGATTCCGGGCCTCCATGCCCAAGGTCCTGTCCCAGAACCCCGAGTTCGTCACCCTCAACGAGGCCAGCGGCTGGAGCCTGGAGCAGATCGAAGCCGCCGCCCCGGGCTACTCAGCCTTCCGGGTGGCCGCCCCGGCCGGCACCAGCACCGGCGCCGAGCAGGCCATGGGCAACGTCGTGCTCTGGAAGAGCTCGACCTGGACGAAGGTCAACGGCGGCCGGGTCCAGCTCGTCGACGACGACAAGACCTTCTACGACGGCCGCCCGGTCACCTGGGATCGCTTCGCGACCTGGGTGATGCTGCGTCGCGCCGACGGCTCCGTGGTCTCGGTGGTCTCCACCCACCACATGACCAACCCGCACCGTTGGCCGAAGCAGCACGGCAACCCGCCACTGACCCGGCCTCAGCAGTACGGCGCCGGAATGGACATCCTGCTGCAGCTGCGCAACTCGCTCGCCGCCCACGGTCCGGTGCTGATCGGCGGCGACATGAACACCCAGGCCTCCTACACCGACATCCCCTGGACGGCGGCCGCGAAGATGAAGGCCGCCGGCTACGGATGGCACAACCACGGCGTCGACTTCATCTTCTTCCCGCACCACCAGGGCGCCCGCCTCGAGCAGGGCTGGGACGGCACGATGGTGTCGGATCACCACTGGCTCTCGGCTCGCATCGCGATGAACGGCGCTGGCCCGGAGAGCGCGCCCGAGACCACCACCACGACCGACGGGATCGTGCCCGCGGCGACCACCGCCCGGACGTCCGCCGAGCCGCCGGCCGGCGACGTGCTCGCCCAGCTGATGCGGCTGCGGTTCGCGTCCAACTACCCGACCATGACCGCCGAGCAGGCCCGCAACGCGATCACCATCGCCCAGGTCGCCCGCGACCTCGAGATTCCCCGCTACGGGCTGCAGATCGCGATCGCCGCCGCGATCCAGGAGTCCAAGCTGGTCAACCTCACCGGAGGTGACCGCGACTCCGGCGGCCTGTTCCAGCAGCGCCCCTCGGCCGGCTGGGGAAGCCGGGCCGAGATCACCAACCCCGTCCTCGCGGCCCGCGCGTTCTTCGGCCAGGCCCAGCACACCGGCAACCCCGGCCTCCTCGACATCCCCGGCTGGCAGAACATGCCGCTCACCCAGGCCGCGCAGGCCGTCCAGCGCTCGGGCTACCCCGACGCCTACGCCCAGTGGGAGGACGTCGCCGGCGACATCACCGATCTGCTCGGCGGCGACCTGCCGGACCTGCCCGACTCTGACTCCGAGGGCTCCACCACGAACGTGGCCAACTGCCAGGGCGAGACCTTCAACCCGATCACGGTCGGCACCCTCAACCTGCTCGGCGCCGGCCACACCGACAAGCCGGGAGAGCGGCCCGGGTACGACACCTGGGACAAGCGACTGCCCGGCGCCATGCGCACGATCGAGAACGCCGACATCTCGATCGCCGGCCTCCAGGAGGTGCACGGCCCGCAGGCCAAGGCCCTGGAGACCCAGTACGCGGCCAAATGGGGGATCTACCCGGCCAGCGGCAAGGCACAGAACCGGGTGATCTGGGACCGCAACGAGTGGGAACAGACCGACGGGCGCCTCGTCGACATCCCCTACTTCGGCGGCAAGGACGTCGGCATGCCCCTGGTGCAGCTGACCTCGACGACCACCGGACAGGTGATCTGGGTCTGGAGCATCCACAACCCAGCCAACACTCAAGGAAACGCCGCCGGGCACCGCCAAGAGGCGCTGCGCCGCCAGCTGGCCACGATGACCGAACTCGCCGGCGCCGGCACCCCTGCGGTGATCCTGGGCGACTTCAACGACGGCAAGGACGGCAACAACTCCTCGCACTGCGCACTGACCCCTGAGCTGAGCAACGCCTTCGGCGGCTCTGCCGAGCCCTGCAAGAAGCCCAAGCAGGACGCGCCGATCGACCACGTCTACGGCGCGAACCTCACCTGGGCCAGCGCCGAGGTCCACAACAGCACCCAAGCCAGCAAGATCACTGACCACCCGCTGGTGACCGCCACCACCGCCGGCAGCAGCGCCGGGTGCGCAGTTGACTCCGGCACCGCGGAGGCCAAGTACAACCTCGGCCCGGTCAAGCCGCGGCTGACCCAGCTGGTCAACATCCTCGGCCCCATGTTCGACATCAAGACCGTCGGCGGCTACCGCGAGAGCGCCACCGACCCCAACGGCCACCCGGCCGGGCTAGCGGCCGACTTCATGGTGCCACTCACCGCGGCGGGCCGCGCGCAGGGCGACCGTCTCACCGCCTACGCCAAGGCCAATGCCCAGAAGCTCGGCATCGACTACATCATCTGGTACCAGCGGATCTGGTCGGTCGCCCGCGCAGGCGAGGGCTGGCGGCCGATGGAGGACCGGGGGAGCGCTACCGAGAACCACCTCGACCATGTTCACATCAACGTCAAGCCCGGCGCCTCCGTCCAGCCGGTCGGCCTCGAGGGCGCCTCCTGCGACGAGGTCGTCTATCCGGTGCCCGCGCAGTACGTCGGGACCGACAACCACAACTGGCACGAGACCGGCGCGTACTGGTCCAAGTGGCACACCGGCACCGACTTCTCCGCACCCTGCGGAACCACCGTCTACGCCGCCCACGCCGGCACCATCGAGATCGACACCACCCAGCGTTGGGCTGGGCCGCAGCTGGTCAAGGTCACCACCGGCGCCGGGTCCCTGACCACGTGGTACGCCCACATGGCGACCGTCAGCGTCAGCCGCGGCCAGACCGTCGCAGCCGGCGAGCCGATCGGCCAGGTCGGCAAGGAGGGCAACGTCTCCGGCTGCCACCTCCACTTCGAGGTCCACCTCAAGAACGGCTCCATCTACGGCCCCGACAACGTCGATCCCTCGACCTGGCTCGCAGAGAACGCATCACGCCCGAGTCACGCCGTGTGATCGCACCGGAGCCCTGACAGCACATAGGTGACCAGCGAGGCCCAACGACCCACGACCGCCTGGAGGTGGCCATACGATGCAGCGTGAGCGACGACGAGACCCCTACCCGTGGACCTGGGAGATCCCAGTCGCGGTAGCCCTGGCGACCCTGTTCGTCATCGTCATCGGCATCCAACTCGGACGATCAGTCGCGAACCTGGTCGCCGGCGCCGGATGGACATGGCCCGACGCCAACGCCGGCGCGTTCCCCTCACCCATCGGCACCGCCTTCTGGACCAGCCTTCCCGCCGTCCTCGGCGGACACGCCGACGCCGGGCTGCCCAGCCCCACTCCCGACGGTCTGGCCGGTCGCGGCCTGGTCTGGGTCAGCCTCGCCCTGACTGAGGTCGCGCTGCTCACCGCGACCGTCTGGCTCGGCGCGTGGGCCTACCAGCGCTGGGGCCCGGGCCGCATGCGCGGCATGGCGACCGCAGCCGAGGCCGAGAAGCTGCTTGGCGTCACCCGGCTCCGCAAGGTCGCCGGCATCGTCCGCCCGGACCTCTACGGCAAGCACGCCGCCGCGACACCAGCACCGGTCCAGCGCACCGCCGGCGACCTCACCGAACAACCCGGCCCGCATCTGGGCCACGGCCTCAGCCCGTGGCTCCTGCACGGCCGGCGAACGAAGGAAGACCGATGAGCAACGAGACCCCACTGCACGGCAACCCGACACTTCGCACTCGCGGCCGCCGCCTGGGCGGCAGCAGCTGTCGCCGCCGCGGACACCGGCCGGTCCTCGTCGAGCGCCACTACGTGGCTGCCGGCCAGGTGGAACTCCTCTGCGAGGCCCGCGACCTGCTGTCCGACGCCTCTTTCCTGCTCCTCGGTCGCCGGGCAGAAGAACGCCGCGGCAGTGCGGTGATCTGCCGTCGATGCCTCGCCCCGTGCGGGGACACCGTTCCCGAGGTGGCGCGATGAAGCTGAGGTTCGACCCCTGGGACGTGGGCTGGCGCATCGGTGATGCCCACGAGCCGCGAGGCGGCGAGCTGTGGGTGCCGTGGGACCGCACCGCCGGCGTAATCGGCCCGCAGGGATCCGGAAAGACCCTCGACCTGCTCACCCCTGCGCTGCTCGGCGCGCCGGGTGCCGCCCTGGTGACACTGACGAAGGTCGAGGACCTCCTGCTCAGCCTCACCGAGCGCTCCCGCGACGACCGGCCCTGCGTGGTGCTGGACCCCTTCGGCCTGGCCGAGGGCGTCATCGACGAGCTGATCTGGGACCCGATCGCCGGCTGCGTGGACCCGAAGGTCGCCGAGCGGCGCGCCAAGGCTTTCACCGCCGGCACCGTCAAGGGCGCGATCAACGGCGGCACCGGCGACGATGCTGCGCGGTTCTACGCCGCCGAGTCCGCGAAGGTGCTGCAGGGCTACTTCCACGCCGCGGCGCTGACCGGTAGGACGCTCGAGGACGTGCTGCAGTGGGTCGCCAACCCCGCGGCAGCCACCCAGCCGATGGAGATCCTGCGGCGGCACCCGCACGCCGAGCCGTTTTGGCACGGCCTCCTGCACGGGGCGCTGAACGGTGACGACCGCACCGCCGGAAACACCGTCACCACGGTCCAGCAGTCGGTCTCGCTGTTCTTCCAGGCCGACATCCGACGACGCTGCATTCCCAGCCCCGGACGGCCAGCCACCGACCTGGCCGACGTCATCCGGCGCCGCGGCACCATCTACCTGCTCGGCCGCGAAGACCCCTACGCCTCGGCGAGCCCGCTGATGACCGCCGTCGCCGAGCACGTCTTGGACACCGGCCTGCTGCTGGCCAACAGCTCCTCGTGGGGAGGCCGCCTGTGCCCGCCCCTGGTCTCGGTGCTCGATGAGCTGCCCTCGACCGCACCGCTGCCCACGCTGCGCACCCGGATGGCCAACGAACGCGCCCAGGGGCTGTCGTTCATCTGGGCCGCCCAGACTCGGCCCCAGCTGACCAGCATCTTCGGCGAGCACGAGGCACGAGCACTGCTCGGCCTCACCAACGCCCTGGTGATGTTCGGCGGCTCCAAGGACGTCGCCTTCAACCAGGAGATCTCCGACCTCCTCGGAACCGTCCGCATCGGCCGGGTCACCCATTCCTCAGGCGGGTTCAACGGCGGCGGCCGGAGCTTCTCCGGCGACGACATCCCGATCATGCGGCCCGAGGAAGTCCGGCAACTGCCCGAACGCCAAGCTCTGGTCGTCGCCGAGAACGGCAAGCCGATCATCGCCAAGTTGCACCGCTGCGTCGAAGGCAAGGCCGGCGAACGACTGCTGGCCGACCAGCGGGCGCTGCGCGAGCGCCTCACCAACGACCGGCGCACGGTCATCACCCCCGAGGCCCGAGCCACCGCCGCGCTCGTCGAGGCACGCCGTCTCGGCTTCGTCGATGACGAGACCGACCACGCAAGGAGTGAACTTTGACCACCGAGCAACAGACCGGCCGGGCTGCACCCACGCTGATGGTCTTCCCGTTCCCCGTCGCCGGGGACCACGTCCGGCTCGCCTACCGCGAGCTCCACATCGCCATCAACGGCACCGAGGAGGAGAAGAAGGCCCTCGGCCACCACGCTCTGCTGTCGCGGCCCTGGGAGCCGGCGACTTGCCTGGACCCCGAGCTGCGTCACGACCTGTGGGAGTGGCTCGAGGACGTCGTGATCTGGCTCAACCGCGAGTACACCTGGGACGTCTCCGGGCTCATCCCCAGCTGCTGGCCTCTGCACCCGCACCTGGTCCACGAGATCGCCGTCCTGGCCGACCAGCGCCGGCGGGCCGGCCTGGCGATGACCAGCGACGCGCTCGAGGAGTGGCACCGCTACTCCCTGCCGGCGTTCACGGACCGGATGCGCAACAGGCTGCGCACCCACTGCGACGACGAGCACAAGAGCTGGCCGGCCAAGCCGCGCCACAGTGAGCACCTGGCCGACACCAGCCGCCAGCGCCGCGAGAACACGTTCGCCCACGACATCGACGCTCTGCCCGTCAACCGGCGGGCACACGAACAACCCCCGGCCGGTCCACCGCGGCTCGGCCTCGTCGACCTCGACACCGGCGAAATCCACGACGACGAGCGGGGCGGCGCTCAGCCGCGCACCCGCACCGAGAAGGGACCCCGCGAATGATGCAGGTGAACGAACGCTCCGAGGCCATCGGCCGAGCCCAGCGCGCCCTCAAGGCTCTCGGCGAGCACCCGCGCTCAAGCAAAAAGGAGCTCGGCCACGCCCGCGAACACGTCAACGCCTGCTACTCCCACGGCTCGGGTGAGTACGTGTGGAACGCCGTTGCACAGGTCGAGGCGATGGCCGAACGCCGCTACGGCGTATCGAGCACAGAGGAGCAGCGTCAGCTGGTCGAGGCGACCGAGGACCTCGAGAAGCCTGCGACAGCCGCCCGCGGCCGAGCGGCGGAGGACCGCGCAGTCCCGCCGCCGGGGTCGACCCCAGACGTGGAGCTCGCGCCCACTGCATCGCGATGAAGTGGGCACGACGGGCTCAAGACGGCGTTAGAACGCCGCTGAGAGAACGGAAACCCCTGCCAGCGGGTAGTCACACACCGCTTCGTTGTGGGAGAGCCAATCTGAGCGTTCTCGCCGCTTCGACCTCCCAGGCGTAGAACTGATGCCGGATCAGCTGACCTCAGCGCTCCTCATCGTGGTGGCTATCGCCTACCTCGGCGGAGCCGTTCTGTTGGTCGTGGCGCTTGCAAAGGTCCTGCTCGCCTGGTCGGTCAGCTGGCGCGCCAGCGGGCAAACAAGCCCGGTCGACGTCGTGCTGCAGCAGCGGGCCGCCGCGGCGATGGCCGCCGTCGCCGCAGTCGCGAACGTCCCGCCTCCGGCAACCGACGTCGTTGCGATCCTGGGCGCCCCGGTCGCCGGGGAAGCCGATGGGACCGTGGGCGATGGTGGTCTCGCGGTGACCCGCTTCCGGGCTGGTCGTCCCCCCACCGTGGTGTTCGCGCGGGCCGCGCTCACCGGCCTCAGCGCCGGCGCAGTGCAGAGCCTGGCCGCCCACGAGCTCGGCCACGTCATCCGCCGCGAACGCAGTTCGGCCGCGGCGCGGTACTCGTGGCTGGTCGGTTACTTACTCCTCGTGTTGGCATGCGCTGGTCTCACTGCAGCTGCTCTTGCGGCCTCGCCCCAGCTGGCCGGCCCCTCGTTGCTGGCCACGATGAGTGCGGCCGTGTCGTTTCTCGGTCTCCGCTTCACATTCGACCGACGCGAGGAGGCCGCCGCCGATCTCTTCGCCATCGACCTGACTCGCGACCTGGACGCGGCCGCCGAGCTGATGCGGTTCTACGAGAATAGCCTGGCGCGGCCGACGCCCGACGGCGGCCCCGCATGGTCGCGGCTGGAGCGGCGGTGGTTCGCAACCCACCCCGAGCCGCAGGCGCGGCTCGCAGCCATGCGCCGTCGCCTTGGGTGACGTCTCGAACGCGGCGGCGAACACCTCTGGTAGCAGCCGGGCCGACCGTTGGCCCGTTCAGCGGCTGGCAGCCGACGTAGTCCATCCGGTCGGCCGCGGCCTGGGTAGACCCTGGCTTCTTCGCTGCGTGAGGATGACGATCGTGATTCCAACCGATCTGGGACCAGTTTGGCGGCAGCACAATTGCTCACGTAAGCACAGGACCTATCTGACGATGGCGAAGTGCATCTGGAACGACGCTCCGTGGGTCTCCGGCGAAGGAGCTATCGCGTTGGTGGCGTGCAGACCTTCTGGGCCTGTCAGGTACCGGCACGGAGCCGTGTCCCTGCACCAGACGGCTGATAGTGCGTTGGAGGCCAAGACGTTGATCGACGAGACCGGCTGCGGAGGCCGCTGTCACCGCGACCACAGGATCGTGCAGCTGGTCATACCGTGACGCCAGCCTGCGGGCTTCCGGAGCGGCTCAGCGGCGTGGGGTACCGCGGCGGGGCGGCCGCGGACTGTTCACGTCCTGCCGATCTCGTGCCACGCCCGGCGACTGGGTCGGCGCCGGGGTGCCTTCGCCGGTGTCGATCGGGATCTCGAGGCGGGACACGATCCGGTAGCGCAGGTCACGCGCAGGGCTGTCGCCCATGGGCTTCTCAGCGACCAGGCCGCGCGTGGCGGCGCCGACGTCGTGACCCTGCTCGTGGGCCTGCTGCAGCATCGCGGCGGTGGCCGGCCAGTCGCCCTGCTCGAGCAGCCGTGGGTCGAGCTCGCGAGCCAAGGTGGCCCACCGCTCGGCCGGGGTCTTCTCGGCCGCGGCCGAGAGCCGTGCGCGAACCTCGCTGCTCTTGTGGAGCTCGGCCAGTGCCGCCTTCCGCGGGTCGGCATCCCAGGTCTTGATCGCGTCGCGCAGGTCGCGTCGTGCCTGCAACTGGGAGAGCTGCAGCCGGGCCCGGACCTGGTTGACGCCCGGCTCCCAGGCGCGGCTGGGACGTGCCGAGATGACCCGCATGGCGGCCAGATGTGCCTGCTCCGGGGCGAGGTTGTCCAGCCGCTCGGTGAGCAATTGGTCACCGAGCGGGCGGAAGGCGGGCTGGCCGCTGGCCACCGCGGCAGTGAGCGCGGCGGGCCCACGCTGGGCGAGCAGGTCGGCGGGGTCGAGGCCGTCGGGGAACCGCGCGAAGCCGGGGTCGAGGCCGTGCGGGGTGAGCATCCAGAAGTCCCGCTCGGCCGCGACCTGGCCAGCGAGGTCGGCGTCGGTGGCCACGATCGGGTCGCGGCCGACGGCAGCCAGCTGGGCGGCCTGCTCATCGGTCAGCGACGTGCCGAGGGGCGCCACGCCGAGGTAGAGGCCGGCACTGGCCAGCGTGACCGCTATGGCGTCCGTCGGGCCCTCGACGATCACCGGGACCGCACCCTCGGCGAGCAGTTCGTCGACGACACCGAATAGCTGGGCGCCCTTGTGGAACAGCGGGGTGTCGGCTGTGTTGAGGTACTTCGGGCCGCCCTTGTCGGCGTCGGTGAGGTCGGGCCGGCGGCGGCCGACGAAGCCGAGCACTTCGCCCTGGTGGATCACCGGGAACATCACCCGGTCGCGGAACCGGTCGATGAGGCGACCGGTGCTGGCCTCGGTCGCGACGCCGGTGGCCACCATCTCGGTGTCGCTGACACCGCGGCCGCGCAGGTGGCCGACCAGGTTGGTCCACCCGGCCGGCGCCTGCCCGGGGCGGAACCGCTCGTCGCCGGCGAGGTCGGTGCCGAACCGTCCGGTGAGGTAGTCGCGGCCCCACGAGTCGGTGAACCGGGCCTCGAAGAAGGCCTGTGCCATGTCGTTGATCTCGAGCATGCGTTCACGCGAGACGGGGGAGGAGTGCCACTCGTCGGCCCGCTGGTACATGAGCCGGAGGTCGGCGTCAGTGGGCTCCAGGCGGGTGCCGCCGAGGTCGCGGATGTAGGCGGCCAGGGTGAGGTCGGGTTCGACGAACTGGTCTTCATCGACGTCGACCAGGGCGCCGGCGTCGACCAGGTGCTCGTCGTACGGGCCGGGGTCTTCGGCGAGCGGCCAGTCGCCCCAGTCGGGGTCGGTGACGTGGTCGACGAGCGTGGCCGGGTCCGGCTCGACGCCGTCCCACAGGTCTGCGGGCGGCTCGTCGAAGTCGTAGGCGTGCGCGTGCTCGTCCGGGGCCGTCTCCAGCGCGATCGAGGTCCGCCAGACCAGCGCCTGGCACTCGTCGACGCGCTCCCAGCCGTCGCTCGGCATCGCCCGCCCTGCGCCCAGCAGGGCCTCGACCTGCCAGCCGCGCTGCACGCCGTGGTCGACGTTCGCCACCAGCGCGGGCCACCAGGTGCTGGCCTGGATGCTCGCGGCGCGCTCGGGGCCGAACAGGTCGGCGAGCCGAGGAGTCCACTCGGTGGTGACGCCCTCGCCGTGGGAACCGTCGCCGATCTGGGCGGCGACGGCCGGGGTGAGTTGACGGGCCATGCGCCACCACACGGCCGCCGCGGCGTGCTCGTCGGGCAGCGGTCCGGCGGGGTGGTCGGGTGCGGTGGTGGTGCGCAGCAGCTGGTGGGCGGTGACGCCGGCGCGGGACATCGCGGCCAGGCGCTCGGCGAGCAGCGGGGTGAACTCGTCGTTGCGGACCTGCGGGGCGAGCGAGTAGAGCAGCTGGCGCCATTCCTTTAGGGCCGGCGTGTGGTCGCCGCTGACCGCGCGGTTGAGGCGTCGCTGCCAGGTCGCGGGGGCCTTCTGCAGCTGCGGTGCACCGGTCGGTCGCCGGTCGTCGACCGGGACCTGCATGGCGGCTCGCCAGACTTCGATGTCGGCGACCGTGGCGGCCTCGGGCCGCAGACCGTTCTGGGCCCACACCGGCAGTGCGCCGTCGTCGGTCGCGCGGGCGTGGACGTGCTCGGCGAGCTGCTCGACCAGGTGAGCGCGCTGGGAGAGGTAGGGACCCCAGTGCGGGTCCTCGGCCAGGCGGGCCGGGACCGCGGGCATCCACGGCAGGGGCCCTGCGCCGGCGTTGCGCAGGCCGGAGGCGTCGAGGCGCCAGTCGAGGACCGCGGCGCGGTCGTGCGCGGTCTCCAGCTCCCGGCCTGTAGCGGCGGCATGAAGTGCGTCGACCGGGTTCTCGTCGGCCGCGCCGAGCAGCAGCAGGTGGGCACGCAAGGTTGGCCAGGCGGCCTCGTCAGAGAGCCCGGGGACGAGCGTTTCGACGGCGTTGTCCAGGGCGTCGACCACGTTGACCGGGGTGCCGTCGGCGGCGGTGATCGTGTGATGGCGAAGGAGGTCCTCGGCGGCGACGTAGAGGCTGTCGAGGTAGCGTTGTGCGGCCTCGCCGAGCCGGGTGGCCGGATCGGCCTGCTCGCGCAGCAGGCTGGTCGCCGACCGCTGCGTGTTGTCGCGCGCCAGCATCGACTCGAGGATGTCGGTCGGCGTGAGCGGCCGGACCAGC
>NZ_JBMCZA010000198.1:35566-41840 GCF_048654705.1 Nocardioides sp. CPCC 206348 | reverse complement strand
GATCACCGAGTGCGGGTCGCCGTCGCCGACGACCTCGACGTAGACGTGGTTCGCGTGCGCGCCGCGGGTCATCATCGTGTAGAGCTGCTGGCGCGACTCGCTGCCGGTGGCCAGGCCGTGCATCGTGTCAGCGGTGACGCCCTGGGCGGTGTGCACGGTGCACGCGTAGCCGAGCTCGGAGGATCGGGCGACGTAGTCAGCGGGCAGCCGCACCGTGCGGCCGTGCTGGGTGTGCTGGACGGTCAGGTCGCCGCCGTCGTGGATCTCCAGCACGTTCCAGCGGTCGCCGTTCTTCACCCAGTCGGTGGCCGAAGTACGCAGGCGACGGTCGTTCTCGCGGGTGATGATCAGTTCGCCGATCGAGGCCTCGTTGCCGTCGGCGAGCCGGCGGACCGGCCCGCTGGCGGCGACGTCGGCCAGGTCGATTCCTTCGAGCCGGTGGGCGCGGGCCTGCTGGTTCAGCTCGCTGACCAGGTCGCGGGTGGGGGCGAGCATGATCGAGTCCAGGCCGGCGGCACGGTCGGCCTGCCAGGCCGCGAAGACGTCCTCGGTCATGGTGGCCAGGTCGCCTACGTGGACGCGGTCGCGGTCGAGGTAGAAGCCGAGCGACTCGGGCTTGCCCTCGCGCAGCGCGAGCGAGGCCGCGCCCTCGGCGGGGTCCTTGAACCGGACGAGCTCGGTCAGCTGCAGTGCCCCGTGGGTTGCGCGGATGTCGCGCAGCACGCCGCCGGCGCCGATCGCGGAGAGCTGCTGGTCGTCGCCGATCAGTCGGACGCTGCCGCCGCGCTCGAGGATGTAGGAGACCGCCGCGTCCAGCGAGAGGGTGTCGGCCATCCCGGCCTCGTCGATGACCACGAGGGTGGAGGAGTCGATGCCGGCGACCCAGGCGGGCATCGCGGCGCCGGACTCGCGGGCCTGCTCGAGCGAATGGGTCAGCTTGGCCAGGGTGTCGGTCTGGGTGTCGATTTGGGAGCGCAGCGCGTCCGCGGCCGCCGCTGAGGGAGCCAGGCCGATGATGGTGCCGCCGCCATCGCTCCAGGCGCTGGCCAGGGCTCGCATCGCGGTGGTCTTGCCCGATCCGGCGGGCGCGATCGCCAGCTGCAGCCGGGCGCCGGAGGTGGCCATCTCACGGACCAGCGTGGCCTGTCCGGCGTTGAGGGTGATGCCGTTGGCGGTCGACTCGAGCAGCGCCAGGTCGACCGAGTCGGTCGTGACGGCGTACCCGTCGTGCCGGCCGGCGACCTCGACCAGGCGCTGCTCGGCGGCGAGCACCTTGCCCGAGGTGAACAGCTCGGCGCCGCTCTGGGTGTAGACCGAGGCCCCGTCCGCCCGACGCAGCTCGACCGGCTCGCTGATGGCGTCCCAGGGGCGGGCCATGCTCACCGAGCGGCCGTCGAGGACCTCGCTGACGAGCAGGTCGACGACCTGGGAGACCTGGTTGGTGGGCACGTTGGCGCCCCGAACCTGCCGCTGGGCCTCGGCGTAGACGTGCCAGAACTGCCAGGTGCTCCGAGCTCCCTCCATCGTCGCCACGATCCGGTCGGTCGTCTTGGCGAACCAGGCCGAGTCGGCCAGCGACCGCGCTGCGCCCTTCGGGTTCAGTGCGCCGTGGACCATCTGCTTGACCCGCTGAGGGGTGCCCAGCACCTCGATGGCCTCACGGCTCCAGGTCTCGCGCTGCTCGGCCAACGAGCGCGGCTCGTGCTTGGCCTCGCGGGTCTCCAGCGTCGCCTGCTGGGACAGCTGGATGGTCTCCACCGGCGTCGGCGGGCGGCCGTGGGTGGCCTGGAACGCGGCCGCGAGGACCTTGCGGCGGTCCTCAACGCTGGCGCGGCGCTTAGAGAGGCGGCGGTTCAGCTCGGGGTCGACGCCGACGATCTCGCGCACCGGCCGCTTGCGAGGGTCCTCGTTCGGCCGCTCCTCGAACCGCACGCCGAGGGCGTCGACCAGGTGCCGCTCGAGCGCGGTGTTGTAGGTCTCCGAGGCCGAGACCACCGCCTTGTGCAGCGGCCGGCCATCGATGGCCAGCCACTTGCCGTCGAGCGTCTGGACCTTGTTCGCCACGGCGACGTGCGTATGCAAGTCAGGGTCTCCCGCGCGGGAGTCGCGGTGGGTGAACGCCGTGGCGACCAGGCCGCGGACGTCAACCTGGCGGACGCCGTTGGTGCCCCGGCGGGTGAACAGTGCCTTGGACTCGATGAAGCCCAGCGCGTCCTTGATCGCCGCCTGGTGGGCCCGCTCGATCACCGCGGCGGTCTTCGGGTCGGAGATCGCCCACAGCACCGAGACGCTCTTGAACGGGGAGAAGGTCAGGTCGTAGCCGGCCACGGCGTTGGTCTTCGGTCGGGAGTGCTTGGCGATCGCGGCGGCCAGCTCGCGTGCGTCGGCGGGTTCGCGGCCGTGCTCAGCACGGAAGAACTCGGTGCCGACCTCGGTGCGGACCTTGGCCCGGTCGGCCGCGGGGACCGGCCAGTCACCCGGCAGGCCGGCGGCCTCGTTGATGGCCGCGATGCGCTTGGCGACCTCGATCCGGAACGGGCTGATGTCGTTCTCGTAGACCTTGTACGGCGTGCCGAGCTGGCGGGCCGTCTTGTAGTCCGCGTCGGCCGGCCGGTCGACGCCGTCGCGGCCGATGCGCAGGTCCAGGTTCTTGGTCCGCTGGGTGGCCAGCGGGTGGTGACCGGAGCCGAACAGGCTCTGCATGTGGTCAGCGGTGACGACGTCGCCGGCGTCGAGCCCTTCGAGTCCCTCCATGCCGGAGCCGACCCACACGCCGGGAGTCTCGCCCTTCTCGGTGTAGTAGCTCGCGAGGCCGGTGTGGCCCTTGTCCGTGGCGTCCATCGCTGCGACCTGGCGGGTCAGGTAGTCGTACCCCGACCCGGCCGTCAGCTTGTGGAGGCTCATCGTCACGGTCACCTACGTGCGCGCGGGCGTGCTGTGCGATCACTTCCGACCGGATTTCTGTTGTGTTCTTTCTATTCGGTAGACCGAGAATGCAAGAGGTGTGTGGCACTTGGGAGTTCGCGGAAATCTGGGGGGACGCTGAGCGGCGTGGGTGACGGCTGGGGCGTCGGGTTCGGACTGGCTGAAGTGGGCGGGGCTGGCTGGGGCCGAGATTGGCGGGTTCGGAAGGTTCTTGGCCGGAGGTGATCGCACGGGGACCGGGAAATGTCGTAGGTGACTGTCAGAGTCCATGTCGACACAAGTGAGGACCGGATGAGTCAGCAGACGATCAAGCAGCAGGCGCGGCGTACGGCGCGGGAGATGGCCGAGAAACGGCGCAAGGAGCGCGAGGAGCGCGAGCGCCGGGTGATCGACCTGGCAGAACAGGTCATGGTCGCGATCGGTGAGCGCGACGCGGCGGTGGCTGAGACCGAGAAGCGCGCCGGTGAGGCGCTGCGGGAGTTGACCGAGGCTGGGGGCCTGTCGCTGGGCGAGGCCGTCGAGTGGTGCGGCGAGACCGTGACCGTGCGCGAGGCGACGCGGCTGCGGCGGCTCGCCAGTCAGCCCCAGGCCGACGACGGCGACCAGGGCGGCGACGGCGCGACGATGGCGACCGCTGGGATTGGGGGAGCGGGTGCCGGTTCGTCGGCTGGATGACGCCGGCCTCGCGGCGGTCGCGGCCGCCCTCGCTGATCCGGCGGTGCTCGCGCGGTATCGGGCGAAGGTCGCCACGGTGCCGGGCAGTGAGTGCCTGTGGTGGACCGGAGCGGTCTCGGGTCGGTCCGAGCGAGAGCGCACTGACGGCGGTGGCCATGGCCGGTTCTGGTACGCGCCGGGGCGGGTGATCATCGCGCACCGGTTCGCGTTCGCGGTCATGCACGGCGTGGACGCGCTTGAAGAGGCGCGGCTGCTCGGGCACCGCTGTCACAACCCGCTGTGCCAGCGGATCGTACCGGAACACGTCGTGGTCTCGACCGCGCGCAAGAACCGGCAGGAGTGGGCCGTCCAACGGCGACTGCCCTACAGCCCGCTGGCCGACCCGCGCGGGCCGCGTCGGCGGGCGCGGGAACTGCGCGACCTGGCGCGTGAGGACCCGCAGCTGGTGGCCGACGACCTCGCGCGGCTCCAGGAACTGCTAGGCGAGCAACTGACGCTCTGGTGAGGCTGTGCCGACGCAGAAGGCCGCCCGGAGCGGACAGCGCTACGGGTGGCCTTCTGGCTGCTGCGGGTCAGGCGGGCTCCCCGTCGAGGAGTCGGCCGAGCGTCTCCCACAGGTCGAGGTAGCCGTCGGCGTCCTCGGGTGACCGCTCGCCCCACTTGGCGTGCAGGTCGCGGATGCGGTCGAGTCGGTCGAGCCGGTCGGGGAGTGCGTCACGGGCGGCGGTGATGAACTCGACGTCGACGGCGTGGCTAGTGGTCTTGAGGCCGAGCCGGTGGTCGTGCCCGGTGTAGTAGGCCACGAGGATGTTGTCTGGAATCAGGGCGTCGGCGGCGGTGGCGCGGATCTTGTCACCGTCCGGAGTCCACGGGCCGGGGGTGGCGCCGGGCCTCCAGGGCGCGGAGCGTGGCGTCGTCGCTCATGCGGGCTGGTGCGCCCGGGCGGCGAGGTCGAGCCGCCCGGCTGCGGCGGTCGCCACGGCGGTGATCCGAGCGGCCAGCGCCCGCAACTCGGCGGGCGTGCCCTGGATCGCGACCACGTCGTCACCGGCCAGCGTCAGGACCGGCTGACGGTGCTCGCCGGCTCCCACCCAGTCCTCGCCCGGCGTGAAGACCTGGACGCTGGTCTCCCGAGCGGCCAGCCACTCGATGTGCGCGCTCACTGGGTCACCTCGGCGGGCGCGGTGCCGATGAGGCGGCGGAACGCCTCCACGTCGGCCTCGAGGGAGAACAGGCGGCGCCGGTGCTTGTCGCTCTCGGCCGCGACCTCGCCCAGGACTTCCGCGAGGCCCTCCAAGAAGCCCACGACGGCGTCGGCGTCGACGGCATCGCCCATGGCGACCCACGGCTTGGGCACCCGCTCGGTGGCGGCGTAGGGCATCGCGGACATGGCGGCTCGGATGCGGCGCTGGTCGCGCTCGCTGATCACCGTCGTGGTTGAAGCTGCGTCGTGGTTGGTCATGACTGCTCCTGTTCGGTGGTGCGGTGGCTGTGCTCGGCGTGCAGGGCGTCCAGCGCCGTAGCGACGCTGGAAAGGGCCGTGTCCAGGTGGGCGCGGGCGGTCTCGGGGGTCCAGCGGCGTACGTCGCGCAGCCGGTGCTCGATGACGATCAGGTCGCAGGCCGTCTCGCTGAGGGTGTGCCGCCGGTCCTTGGCGGCGCTGGCCTCGACGTCGGCGGCAGTGCCAGTCGGGGTGTTGTCTCGTTTCGCGATGGTGACGAACTGGTTGAGCGGCAGGATGCGGCCGCCGAGGACCAGGGCTGCGATGTGGACCTTGCGTCCCGCGCGGCCGGGCTCATCCACGGTCACGGTGGTGATGAGGAAGGCGACGCCGGTGTCGGGGTCGACCAGAGTGTCCGTGGGCCGGAGATCCCATGCGCGGACCTGTTCGGTGGCGAGGTCGGTGTGGGTGGTCGTGTCGGTCATGGCTCCTCCTTTGGTTGGGCCGGTGGCGGGCCGGACTCGGGGTCTCAGCCCGCCACCGGAGGAACTGGCGTGACGGTCAGGCCGGGGCGAGAGCGGTCCAGGCGCGGCGCTTGATCCGGTCGGGGTCAACGCTGATGAGAACTCGCTTGGCGCGGGCGGCGTGCTCGTCGCCCTTGGTGCGGACCGGGGCGTAGTGGTCGACGTACTCGGCCACGGCCTGGTAGCCGGCCCATGCGGTGTCGCGGATGCCGGCCTGCGTCTCGGCGTCGGCGAACAGCCAGTGCAGCCGGGAGCGGCGACGGCGCTCGGTCTCGCGGACTCGCTTGGTCGCGTTGCCCTCGGCCTTGCCGAACGTGGCGTCGATCAGCGCGTCGAACGCGGCGTCGGTCACGGTCTGCTGGATCAGCCGCTCGGCCTCGACCTGGAACGCGTCGATGTAGGTGAATGTCAGCCCGAGCGCGTCGCGGGCGGCCTGCACGGCGGCCTTGGCGTTGCGGGTGTGCCGGATCGAGAACGACGACTCGTGGTTACGCAGGGCCGCGCTCTGGGTGTTCGCGCACACGACGCGAACCGGGGTGACGAGGATGCGGAACGCGCTGGACCCGTCGCGGCTGTTGAGCGCGGCGATGTTGAGGTCGACGCGGTCGGTGCCGCCGACCGTGAGCGAGTCCGGCAGCTGCATCGTGATGAACACCTGCCGCCCGCCGCGCAGCGACCCGGCGGTGTCGAAGATTGCGCCCGACTCGTT
>NZ_JBMCZA010000198.1:33925-35507 GCF_048654705.1 Nocardioides sp. CPCC 206348 | reverse complement strand
AGGCGGTGCCAGGCGTCCTTGCGGGCGAAGACGGCTGCGGCCTGCGTGCCGTGGGTCTCGATCTCGTGTGACATGGCGGGGTCCTCCCGGGTAGCGGATCAGACGAACTGACTTCATTCTATGGTTTCTATTCCACAGAGGGCGGTTCTCCACAGGAAGAACTGCCCTCAGGTGGGGGAGGGGAGCCGGTCAGGCGGCGCTATCGCTGGCCTCGGCGGAGTTGTTGCCGCCGTCGTCCTCGGTGCTCGGCTGCGGCTCCTCGCCGAGCAGGATCCGCTCGACCTCGCTGGGCTGGTAGCCCCACTCCACGAGTGCGCCGAGCACGCGGGCATCCCACGCGTTCGGGTTGCGCCACGAGTGCTTGCCGGTCGTGGCCTCCCACGCGGCCACGACGGCGGCGAGCGTGGTCATGGTCGCGGCCTTCGGCGTGCTCGCCTTGGTGGCAATCTTGCGGCACTCGTCAGCGCCGTAGTAGCCGGTCGGGACGTCGATCCCGAGCAGGGTGAAGAGCATCGGGTGCCGGTGGTCCATGGCCTTGCTCAGCGAGTGGTGGCCGGTGACGACGGCCTCGCAGATCAGGGCCTCGGCACCCTTCGGGGCGGTCCTGCGAGCAACGAGCGTCGCCAGCCACTCCCGGCGCACGGTCTCCGCGCTCGCCCACGCCTTGTTGTTGGCGATCACGCGGCGGCGCTCCTCGCGGCGGGCCTCGGCGTCCTCCTCGCTCTCGCCCTCGTCCCCGCTGTCGGTGGTGGTGCTGCCGGAGCCGCCGCCGCGACGACGCAGGCCGGAGGCGTCGAGGTCGGTGACGACCCACACCGGCGCGTACTGCTGGTAGGGCTCGGCGGGCTCGTAGTCGTCGTCCTCCCCGTCGGTGCCGTCCTCGCTCTCCTCGTCGTACTCGTCCTCGGGGTAGACCCACTCCTTGACGACCTGGACGCAAGCGCCGGGAACGTTGGGCCACTCCTCCTCGGGCAGCGGCTCGCCGTCCTCGGTGACCAGCCGCTCGATGCGCAGCACCTCGTCGGCCTCCGCGACTTCGTCGGCGCTGAGCACCGGCAGGCCCTCGGCACGCAACCGCTCGACCTCGGCGGCGTCGGCCTCGCGCTCGGCCGCCTCGTCGCGCAGCCGCTGGACCTCGTGGGCGAGCGAGCGCCGCCACTTCTTGGTGTTCTCCAGCCGCTGGACGGCCTCGGGGTCGTGCTCGAACTCGGCGAACATCGCGGCCTCCTCCAACGTCAGGTCGCCGGAGTCCAGCCGGTCGCGGGTCTGGTCGGCCTTGGTGACCGCCAGGGCGGCGTTCACGGTCGGGCGATCGATGCTCGTGCGCTTGGCGATCTGCGCCGCGCTCACGCCAAGCAGGGCCAGCTGCTCCACGCCCGCGACGATCTCGGCCTCGCGCATCCCGGCGCGGTGGATGTTCTCGACCATCTGGTCACCGATCCGGTCGGCATCGGCGGGCTGGGGCACGACGCGAGCCGGGATCAGGCCGGTGGGGGTGCCGACCTCGGCGGCGGTCACGGTGCGGCGCTGGCCGCGCAGCAGGACGTGCTGGCCGTCCTCGTTGCGGTAGACCGTGACGGCT
>NZ_JBMCZA010000198.1:8150-33915 GCF_048654705.1 Nocardioides sp. CPCC 206348 | reverse complement strand
GCGTACGTTGGTGCCGATGATGATGTCGGCGGGGTCGAGGTACGCGAACTCCTCGACCTGGACCGCGTCGGTGGCCTCGTCGGCGGCGGTGTCGGCGGGGGTCTGGATGGTGTCGGTCATGCTGCTGTCCTCCGTGAGTAGAATAGAAAGAACTGACAGGACTAAGTCTCCCAGCGGCGGCCGACGCCTACCGGGGCACAGGGCGGACCTGTGGAAAGGTGGGCACCCGGTGAGGGTGGGGATAACCCCGGCCTCCCGGGCGCGGACTCCGCAGCGGCGGCGCGGCGCAGCTGCACCTCGTAGCTGGCTGGAACGAAAGGAATGGAGCGAGGGTGGGAACGGCTGCGCAGGGCCCCGACCGGGAATGCAGCGGCGTTGGTGTTAGCCGCTGCAGCTCGTCGCCGGCGGATGAGACCAGGGGAGTGATCAGGTGACGAGCCAGACCACCATCCCGGTCGGGATCTACTGGAAGCCCGGCGTGTGGGACCTCGCGCGATCGGCCTACATCGCCGACCTGGACACCGACGCCGACTCGCCCGGCTCGTTCGTCGGCTGGCTCGCCCAGGCGCTTGAGCTGCACGCCCGGCGCTCACCACAGCAGCGGGCCGAGCTCGCGGCCGCGGGCGAGAAGCATCCCGCCCTGGTCAGCGTGACCCGCAAGAGCTTCAACAAGAAGCACGACCTGCCGGCCTCGACCATCGAGGCGGTCGAAGACGCGCTCGTGGCCGACCGCCAGGAGCTCGGCCGGATGCTCGCCCGCTCCGCGTTCGCCCAGGAGGCCGTGATCGCCGCGGCCGAGGATGCCCGCCGCCGGCTGGGCCTCGAGCTGCCGCCGCCTCCGCAGAAGCTCAGCAACCGGCCGCCGCGACGCCGGCCGGCACGGTAGGTCAGCTGGCCGCCTGGCACGGGTCGTGTCGGTGCCTACGCCTGCGTGCTTCTAAGCGCCCCGATCCGGTACCCGAGAGCCGGTCGGGGCGCTTCTTTGCGCCCTTGATGATCGCCCCGGACCCCGTCGCGGACCTAGGTGACCGCGGGGCCGGCCTGCGTCCCGCCCGAACCGAGGAGGAACGCATGTCCAGATCACCCCACCGCGCTCGACGCGGCTCAACCCACCGAGCAGTCCTGGCCACCCTCGCCGCGGTCCTGGCGTCCGCACTGTGCCTGGCCGCCGCCTCGCCGGCGGCCGCAGCCGAGCCCGTCGAGGACATGGGCTGCCGGATGGTCATCTTGGCCTCCGACAGCGTCTTCGACACCTCCTACGCCCACGACGGCATGCGACACACCTTCCGCGGCTGCCTGGTCAAGCGCGGCTGGTCGACGAAGTCCTACCGCGCCCTCAAGAACCGGCAGTGGCGGCTGAACAACCACCTGGCCAGCTCGGAGTGCCGGGTCGGCGACTACCACCTCTCCGGCGTCCGGCGGACCACCTACAAGGGCACCCGCGTCGTCGTCTGCAAGTACCGCTTCGACTACCTCGTGCCCTGCTGAGCAACCCCACGCGAGCACGAGCGGATCCGAAACAAGTTCGGCCGATGTGATCGCTGCCGGACCCCGATGGGACCTAGGTGACTGCGGGACCGATCCGAACGTCTCGCAGTCACATAGGAGGAAGTCATGTCCACCACCGTCACCTTCGCCGGCAACCTGGCCGAGGCTCCCGAGCTGCTCTACACCCGCGAGAACAAGCCGTTCGTCAGCTGCCGGGTCCTGGTCAACCGGCGCGTGCAGAACGACGAGGGGGAGTGGGTCAACGACGAGCCCACTGCCCACAACGTCAAGATCTTCGGCTCGGCCGCCACGCACGTGCACGACAGCTGCGGATCCGGCGACCCGATCTTCGTCCACGGCCTCGAGCGCACCGAGAGCTGGCCGGACAAGGAGACCGGCGAGAAGCGCACCAAGGACGTCGTGGTCGTCGACAACCGCTTCGGCGAGGTCGGTGTCTCGCTCAAGTACGTCTCCGCGCGCATCGAGCGCGCCGCCCGCCCGGCCCAGGCCAGCTGACCGCGCGGAGGTTCCGATGGATCTCGTCGTACAGTCCCCGGACGAACTGCTGGCCGCAGTGCCGCACGTCCTCGGCTTCAAGCCCGAGGAGTCGATCGTCCTCGTGCCCTTCCGGCCCGGGCTCCCCATCACCCGCGTCGACCTGCCGAAGACGGCCGCCGACCGCGAGGAAGTGTGGGACGCCCTCAGCGGCCCCTACGGCCGCCACGCCCGCCCCGGAGCGCGCCTGGCGATCCTCTGCTTCACCGAGGACCGCCGCAGCGCCGAGCTCGCCAGCCAGCATCTGTCCAACCGCCTCGAGACCGTGGGCATCACGACCCACATCCGGCTGTGGGCTGACGGGGAGCGATGGCGTGAGTTCAACACCGGCCAGACCGGGCTGCAGAACCCGGCGACCGCCGAGCGGATCGCAGCCGCGACCGTGCTGACCGGCGCCGCCCAGCCGGCCGCCAGCCGGGCCTCGCTGGCCGCGTCCATGGTCGGGGACCGTCAGCCGATCGCCCAGCTGATCCCCGCGGGCCGGCCCGCGGCCGCGGACAGCACTCCCGCATTCGAGCGGGACTGGGCACTGGACCGGCTCGAGCAGTTCCACACGGACGGCAACCGGCTCTCAGACGTCGACGGCGCACGGATGCTGGTGGCCCTGGAGACGATCAGCACCCGCGACGCGCTGTGGGAGGACATGAGCCGGGAGAACCACACCTCCCACATGGCCCTCTGGAACGACCTCACCCGCCGCGCCCCCGACGAGGTCCGCGCCGCGCCGGCCTCCATGCTCGGCTTCGCCAGCTGGCTGCACGGCGACGGAGCCAAGGCCTGGTGCGCCCTCGACCAGGTGCCCGCCGACCGGCCCTACTCCATGGCCGCCATCGTCGCCTCGGCCCTGCAGAACGGCATCCACCCACGCGAGTGGGAGCGATACCAGACCCAGATGCGCGACATCGCCGCCGAGCTGGACGAGTCCTTCGTCCCCAAGCCACCCGGCCAGCAACGCGACATCCCGGGCACGCAGCCAGTCACCGACCGAATGGCCCCGGGCCGCTGAGGAGGACCGCGATGAATCACGACGACGACACCCCGGTGCAGCACAGCACCACCGAGCGGCAGCTGCGCCGCCTGGTCGTGCCCAAGCCCGCGGCCTACGCCCTCGACAAGCGCCTGGACGTCATCCACGAACCGGACCTCGAGCTGCTGTGGGGAGGCCAGGAATGAGCACCCGAGCGCCCTGAAGCCGAGCTCGAGCGGCTGAGGAAGGACTGATCGAGCTCGCCCGCCGCAGCGGCTCGGCCTACGCGGCCGTGTCGCCTCGTCCCGCGTACAACTGTCCCCGCGCGCCGATAGGATTCCCCGCAAGGCGCCCCACTCTCGGCGGTGCAACCGGGCTGAGGACAGGGGCACGATGACGACCACGCAGTCGGCGAACAGTCATCTTGGCGCGGCGAAGGCCGCGAAGAACGACGAGTTCTACACGCAGTGGGGCGACATCGAGCGGGAGATGAACGCCTACCTCGAGTACGACCCCGACGTCTTCCGCGACAAGGTGGTCCTGCTGCCGTGCGACGACCCGGAGTGGTCGAACTTCGCGAAGTTCTTCGCGCTGCACTTCATGGACTACGGCCTCAAGAAGCTGATCTCGACGTCGTACGCCCCCGACAGCAACCCGGCGCTGTTCTCGTACGAGCCCACGCTCTTCGAGATGGGCGACCCGAAGTTCGACGAGACGAAGACGCACGCAAACGGCAAGAAGTTCGTGCTCGAGCCGAAGGACATCAACGACGACGGCGTCGTCAACATCGAGGACCTCCAGTGGGAGTACCTGGAGGGCGACGGGGACTTCCGCAGCGAGGAGGTGACGGCGCTGCGCGACGAGGCCGACTTCGTCATCACGAATCCGCCTTTCAGCCTGTTCCGCCCGTTCATGACCTGGGTCGTCGGCGGCGGACGGAAGTTCTCCGTGATCGGCAACAACAACGCGATCACCTACAACGAGGTCTTCCCACACATCATGGCGAACGAGCTCTGGAAGGGCGCGACGGCCAACAGCACCGACATGGTGTTCGGCGTGCCGAAGGGCGCGAAGGTGTCGGACGCCGACCGGCTCAAGGCCGAGAAGCTGGGCTACCCCTCGGACGACGAGCGCGACTACACGCGGCTCGGGAACTCCTGCTGGTTCACCAACATCGACCACGGCCGCCGTCACGAGCCTGTGCAGCTGATGACCAAGGCGGACAACGTCAAGTTCAGCAAGCACAAGGAGGTTCGCGGGCGGGGCTACCCGACCTACGACAACTTCCCGGCGATCGAGGTGCCGTTCGTCGACGCGATCCCCAGCGATCACGACGGCCTGATGGGCGTCCCGATCACCTTCCTTGACAAGTACAACCCCGACCAGTTCGAGATCGTCGGGAGCAGCGAGGGCGACTTCGCCCCGACACGGACCTACGGACCGAAGGAGCGCGTCGTCGACGGGGTCCGGATGAAGTCGAACACCGGAACGCTCGGCTGCTTCGTCCGCACCGACTCGTTCGGCGAGGGGACGTACTTCGACGTGGGCTACCCGGTCAAGCGCATCTACAAGCGGCTGTTCATCCGGCGGAAGGACGGGTAGTGGAGACCACGCTCAAGGAGTACACCGTCGACGAGGTCCTCAAGGGCTTCGTCTACAACGAGCTCGAGGGCAAGGGTCTGTTCGGGCTCGACGGCAAGCTCGTCATCCAACCGGAGTTCCAGCGCAACTACATCTACAACGACGGCAAGCGCGACGTCGCCGTCATCGACTCGCTGCTCAAGGGCTACCCGCTCGGGCTGATCTACTTCAACGTCGATGACGACAACGACCAGCTCGAGGTCCTCGACGGACAGCAGCGAATCACCAGCATCGGGCGGTTCATCACGGGCAAATTCGCGATCCAGGTCGCGGGCAAGGAGCAGACGTTCTCCTCGCTGCCGCTCGAGGACCAGGCGCTACTGAGGAAGAGCCCGCTGCTGGTCTACGAGTGCCAGGGCACCGAGTCCGAGATCAAGGAGTGGTTCCAGACCATCAACATCGCCGGCGTCCCGCTGAACAAGCAGGAGCTGCTCAACGCGATCTACTCCGGGCCCTTCATCACCAAGACGAAGGCCGAGTACAGCAACTCGAACAACGCCAACATGCAGAAGTGGTCCTCGTACGTCAAGGGCGACCCCAAGCGGCAGGAGGTCCTCGCCGTCGCGCTGGACTGGGTCGCATCGTCCCAGGGCAAGAGCGTCGACGCCTACCTCGCGCAGCACCGCCACGACACTGACATCGCCCAGCTGAAGACCTACTTCACATCCGTGATCGACTGGGTCGGCAGCGTCTTCAACCGCCCGCCGGACAAGGAGATGCGGGGCCTCGAGTGGGGCCGGCTCTACGAGGAGCACCATTCGACGTCGTACAGCGCGGCCAAGATCGAAGACCGCGTGAACGAGCTGCGCGGCGACCCCGCGGTCACCAGCAGCAAGGGGATCTACGAGTTCCTGCTCGGCGGCGAGAAGCAGCCGCAGCTGCTGGCGATCCGGCTGTTCGACGACAAGGACAAGCGCGTCGCCTACGAGCAGCAGACCAAGAAGGCCAAGGCCGCCGGCGAGTCGAACTGCCCGCTGTGCGCAATCGGCGGGGACAACAACAAGGCGCGCATCTACAAGCAGAACGACATGGACGCCGACCACGTGACCGCCTGGTCCAAGGGCGGCTCGACGAGCCTGGCCAACCTGACAATGCTCTGCGTGACCCACAACCGCGCCAAGGGCAACCGGTAATCCGGTGGCAGGGAATCCGAGGTAGCGATGCCCACGGGGACAGACGGAGGGCTGCTCGACAGCCCCAAGCCGCAGTCGGTCTACAAGCACGGCATCCTCGAGCAGTACGTCATCCGGTTCGCGACGATGACGGCCAGCAAGCTGAACCCCAAGCGGGCGGTGCTCTTCGACGGATTCGCCGGGCGCGGGCGCTTCGACACCGGTGAAGCGGGCTCCGCCGAGCACATGATGATCGCCGCACAGAAGGTCAAGGCGACGACCCAGATCGATCTGCTCCTAGTGGAGAAGGCCCGCGAGGACTACGCGAGCCTGGACAAGGTCGCCGATGAGTACCGCGCCCGCGGCATCACCATCGCGAGCCACAACGGGGACTGCGGCAACCATCTCGACGACGCGCTGCAGCTCGCCGCCGGGGCGAGCCTGTTCGTCTTCCTCGACCCATGCGGTGCCGTGCTGCCGATGGACTCGATCGAGGGCGTCCTCCGCAAGCGCGGCGCGTGGCCGCGGACCGAGGTGCTGCTCAACTTCAGCGCCGACCTGATCCGGCGTGCCGGAGGCCAGCTGAAGAAGGGCCAGCTCGACCTCGGCGGCGTCGCCAAGGCGGACGCCGTGTGCGGCGGCGAGTGGTGGCGGGACGTCGCCCTCCAGGCACACAAGGCCTCTGGCGGACAGGATTGGGAGTCAGCGGCCGAAGCCGTCGCCATCGAATACGCCCGACGTCTCACCGACGGCACCAAGTACGGGTTCGTCGTCGCGCCGGTACGCCGGCAGGTCCACCACCAGCCCGTCTACTACCTGACGTTCCTCACCCAGGACCCCCACGGTTTCTGGGTGTTTGGCGTCGCCGCCGCCAAGGCACGCGAGAAGTGGATCGACTTCCTCGGCCCGGACCCGGACGAGCGCGAGGGCATGCTGTGGGACACCGTGGCCGACCAGCTCAAACGTGAGCACGTCAAGGCGATCGAGCACGTCACCGACAACCTACGCCGCCTGACCGCTGACGGGCAGCCGAAGGCGGTGGTCCAGCACGTCCAGGGGGTCTACGGCGACCTCTACGGCGAGGCCAAGGAAACCGCGTTCACAGCGGCGCTCCGCGCACTGGTGAAGTCGGGCGAGGTCGAGTTCGTGACAAAGGGCACGAAGCCCCACCAGCACGTCATCCGCAAGGCCGCGGGCTAGCCCAACGCTGCAGCCAGCTGCGGCATGTCGTCCCAGGTCCGCCCGTCGAGCTCGCGACCGTTCGCCTTCGGCGTCCGGCCGCCCCACTGCTTGAAGAAGAACGCCACGCCGGCCTCGACGCACTGGTCGCGGATGTCCTCTACCCACGCGGGGTCCATCGGGCGCGCACGGGGCCCGGACTCGCCGCCGGCGATGACCCAGTCGATGCCGTCGAGCTTCAGCCCGGGAAGCGCCGTCAGCAGCGGCTCACACGACAGGAACCGCGTCGCAGCAGGGACGGCTCGCAGATGGTCGATGCGGTCGACGACGTCGTACGACTCCACCGAGACGCCCATCCAGAGGTTCTCCGGCCATTCGAGCTTGTCGGCGATCCTCGCCGTGCGGTGCGCGCGCTTGGTCAGCACCTGGTAGGTGTGCTGCGGGGTCTCGCGGATCACGTCGAACACGTCGCGGATGAAGTCGAGCGGCACCTTGGCGTGGAACAGGTCGCTCATCGAGTTTACGAACACGACCTTCGGTGTGCGCCACCGGTACGGCTGGGTCAGGGCCCGTGGGTGGGCCGTCACCCCGAAGCCGGGCCCGGATGTCCTGGGGTCGCCGTCGTTCTGGTACTTCTCCGCGCCCATGGCCTTGAGGCGCTTCGCGAGCGCCAGCGCGTAGCAGTTGTCGCAGCCGGCCGCGACCCGGTCGCAGCCGGTGACGGGGTTCCAGGTGACCTCGGTCCATTCGATCGCGCTGTTCGTGGCCACGTCATCACCCTCTCATCTCGGTGAGCGTATCGGGAGCCGCTCGAGCCGCAGGGCCGAACCGCCGTACGACCCACCTGCCACTTCCGTCACAGCTTCCCGGTGCTCGTGGCGGTCATCATGCCGCCCTGCACCGACAGACCCCACACCTACGCTGGACCCCAGGAAGGAGCCGCCCCGTCTACCCGAACCGACAGGCGACGTTCCTCCCCCCAGACCGTGCAGCGCCGCGACCGCGGAAGCGGCGATCGCGGCAGCACTCGTGGCACTACTGGCTGCACGGATCGCCTCCGAGACTGGCGCCGGGACAGGGACCAGTCGTTTCGCGAGGATATCGGCGGGGGAGACCCAGACGACGTCGCGGCCGGAGGCCTGCGCCGTTGCCAGGCCGGCCTCGACGTCGTTGTGCGCACGGCGGGACAGGGCCCGGGCCGGCCCGATGAGGTCGGGTGCATTGGCCTTCTCGGCGACGACGACCGCGAGCTCGGAGCCGCCCTCGATCGCGCGCAGCGTTGCGGGCAAGGCTTGGGGGAGCGCTGGGCGTATGGCGATGACGTCTGGGGTAGCGAGGACGGTCTTGTCGTGGGTGATCTGGCGATACGCGGCGCGAACCTCCGCGGCCGCGCGAGCTAGCGGCTCCTCGAGGCGGGCTCCTGGGGGAGCGAGGTCGCCCCAGCGGCTCGCTAGATTGCTCCAGGACCGCCCTGCCTCGGCGATGGCGGGGATCAGGCGGTCGGAACACGCGAGCACACCGGCAGTTGCGGCGGCGTCGACGAGGACCATGCTCGCGCCGGCGATCAGCCCCTGGGTGCGGGTGATCAGCAGGATGTTGGACGGTTCGAGATCCCGGGCCAGCGCGCGATGGGTCTGGATGTCCCATTTGGCCAGTGCTTGCGCCAGCCGGCCGCGGTCGTCGAAGGGGCGCATTGCTTCGCCGGCGAGGGCTTGGGCGAACCGGTCGGTCAGGTAGCTGCGGGCGGTGTTCTCGCAGGCGGAGATCCGGTCGATCCAGACGCCGGTGGGGGCGATCGCGTAGGGGGAGTGGTGCTGTGCCAGGTGGATCCGTCGGCCGGCGCTGCGGGCGTCGTTGACGCGGTCGCGGCCGTGCTCGTGGAGCGCGACGTTGACGGCGTGGGCGGTGAGGTAGAGCCCGTGCATGATCCGGGTGCGTGCTGCCTCGAGGTCGCGGTGAGCGCCCGGTTGCTCGTGGCGGATCTCGGCGCCGTAGCGGCGGACCAGCGAGGCGGCGTTGAGGAATGTCTGGGTCATCTGGTCGATGCGGGGGCTGGTCGGGCCTTGCCCTGGCCAGGCCGTGCGGCCGGAGAGGCTGGTCTCGATGGTGGCGGCCTGGGCGGAGAGGCTGGTGATGGGCCGGTCGCGCTCGTCGAGGCCAGGTCGTCGACCGGGCAGGGATGCCCACAGGTCCTCGGCGGCTGCGACCATCGTCGGCCAGCTGCGCAGCAGCGTGCCGGCGGCGTCTCCGTCGACGTCCATCAGCAGTTGGCGCGCCAGGTAGTCGACGTCGAAGAGCATCTCGCCGACGCTGCGCACGTCGCGCGAGGTCATCGGGATCTGGTCGACGTCGAAGAGCGCATCGTCGATGTCGGCGTAGGCCAGCCGCAGGTCAGTAGCCAAGGCCGCGGGCTTCCCGGATGAGGTCGCACAGGTCGACGACCAGTTGGGACCCGTGCACCAGGTCGGGCCGGTGCAGCGGCAGGGGACGGGTCAGCTCCTCGGCCTCGGTGAGCAGCTGCAGCGGCGTGCGCTCCTCGAGCTCCGAGTCCTCGTCGACGTCGGGCAGTTCGTAGTCGTCGGGCAGCAGGGCGCTGGCCTGGGAGTGCGCGAGATAGACACCGAGGCCGAGGTCGTGCAGCGGCGAGTCGGCGGCCGCCCTGTCGGCGTCGCTCCACACCTGGTTGGCGGCTTGGTGCAGCAGGCGGGCGATCGAGCCGAGGCGGTCCCAAGTGGCGTCAGCGTTGAGGGTGTCCACGGGTGTTCCTTTCGGTCGGAGGTCGGTCTGGCCCATGAACCCACGTCCCGGTTGGTCCTCGCTCCGCGGAGCGGGGGGCTGTGGATAACTCGGGGTCGTGTCGGCGGCTGGGCACAAACTGGTCTCGTTCGCCTATGTCGTACGGCGGTCGCCGGACGATCACCGCGAGCAAAGTCAAGAGATTCGCACTAGTGCTGACGGATGAAGGAGGGTCGTGATGATGAGGTTCCCGATGACCGTGCTGAGGGTGGTGACGCTGGCGCCGGCGTTGCTGGTGAGCTTCGTCCTCACCGTGGTGGTGTGCGCACTGCTCCCGCCGGCCCTTGGCCTGGTGGCGTTCCTGGCGGCAGCCGGCCTGCTCGTTGCGCTGGCGATCGGCCAGCTCGAGGTGCCGGCGATCGCGGCACTGACCAGGTCGCGTCCGGCGACCGCAGCTGAGCGTCAGGTGATGACGCCCGTGCTCACCGAGCTGGGCGGCCGCGGCGTCGACGTCGACACCCTGTTCGTACGCCGGCACCAGGGTCCGAGCACCCCGGTGGCTGTGGCGATCGCGGATCGCGCCGTCGTGGTCAGCCCCGGACTGGTCGACGCCACGTACCGGGGAGGAGTGACCGCTGCGGAGGCGGCCGCCGCGATGGCTCATGCCGTCGGCCGGCGGCGGGCGATCCGGCCGCGGCTGGAGCTCGCCGTGCTGGCGGCGACGGCGCCGTGGCGGCTGGTGGTCGCGACATTCCGTGGCGTGGGCCGGTCCTTCGCCTGGCTTCCGTTCGTGCGGCTGGCGTGGACGCTGCGGGGTGTCGTCGGAGTGATCTGCATCGTGCAGTCGGTTGCTGAGGGCCGGGCCGCTCCGGGCATCCTGGGCGGCGCGGTGATCGCCCTGACCTACCTGGTGCCGGCGGCCGGCCGGCGGATCGAGGCCCACTCGGAGGCCGCGGCCGACCAGCTGGTCGTCTCCCTCGGCCTGGGCTCCGTGCTGGCCGGCCTGCTCCGGCGTCACGGGCATCCGATGACGCTCGAGCGGCTGCAGCGCCTGGAGACTGCCGTCGAGCAGCAGCCGCGGCCGCGGCTGCACCTGGTGCACGGCTGAGGCTGCTTCTTGGGCGCTGCAGTCGGAGCGCGTGGGGCTACTCGTCTTCCTGGAAGCCGGACGTGGAGTGGTGCACGCAGCCGCGGCCGTTGCCCTCGTGCGGCTTGTGGTTCATGCACGGCAGCGACCCCAGCTTGTGAGAGCAGTCGACCCAGCGGACCGTCGTGCGGCCTGGGATGCGGCTGGTGTTCGATGATGCGAGTGCGGTAGCCATCGCGACCTCCTAGCGTCGCGGGCCGCGGCGGCGGCCGAGCTGGGGCCGCTGGTAGGCGGCCGTGTCGGTATGGTCGTGCTGGCGGCCGGATCGGTGGACCTGCGCGATCTCGGCGTCGGGGGAGGGGCCGGTGTCGGCGGCCGCAGCCTGAGCGGCGGCCTCCTCGGTGGCCCGGATCTCCTCAGCGCGCTGACGGGCCTCTTCCTCAAGCGCGGCTTCCTCGCGAGCGGCTTCACTCATGTGAACTCCCATGGATCCCGTGGACCGGCACCGGCTGCGCCAGTCCTCCTTGGTCTCCTATGTGCGGACCAGGGGCGGGAGCGATCACTTCGGCTGATCCGTGTTCGGCCTCAGGTGCTCTCAGGCCGGCTGCGCCAGCAGCGTGGCTCCGAGCAGTTGTGCGGTGTGCTCGAGGAAGGCCGAGGATCCGTTCGCGCCCGGCCTGTCGCAGCACGGGTGGGTGTCGAAGCCCTCGTCGACGACGATGCGGTGCAGCTGGCCACCGCAGGCACGACATCGCCGGCCGGCGTGGGTGGGGCACTGGTCGACCGCCACGGCGCAGGGCAGGCACGCCGCGGGCGTCGGTGGGCTCACCTGGTGGTCGCGGTCCCAGTTGCGGCGCTGGCCCAGCAGCGCGGCGGTCTGTTGCCACAGGAGTCGCTCGAGGTGCGGCGGCGCTGCTCGGCCCAGTGCCTGGTCGACCGCGGCTCTGAGCACCTTCTCACCGCACTCGAGGATGCGTTCGTCGATCCCGCGGGCGTAGCACCAGCGGGCCAGTGTCTTCGCGTTCGCAGCCAGCTGCTCGTCCATGATCCGTTCGCCCCTGGCCTGTCAGCAGATGCCCCACAGGCCGCGGTCAGCGCCCTGGGCATCGTCGACGGCCGCGGACAACGACTTCTCGCGGGCGAGCGTCCGGTCGGGCTTCGTAGCGGCGTGCGGCGCCGCTGGCCAGGAGCTCGCGGGCTACGTCGACGTCGTCGTGGTCGACGTAGCGGAGCAGCCGGTCGTAGCGGTCGCGGTTGGGCTAGGCGGTGTCGGTGACCAGCTCGACGGTGCTGCCGACCGGCGCGAGTTACTCGAGCAAACCGGTGGCGTCCGCGGCGTAGCACTCGGCCGGCTCCGGCGGGTGGGCGACTTCGGGGGCGTCGATGCCGAGCAGCCGGACTCGGCCGTGCTGGCGGCCGCCGGAGGTCTCGACGCGGATGGTGTCGCCGTCGACGACCGCGGTCACGCGCACCTGGCTGGTCTTGCCCTCGGCTGGTTCGGGGCCGGTCTGGGCTGCAGGCAGGGCGGCCTTGATCCCGCCGGCGGTCAGCGCGAGGATCGCGGCCGCGGCCAGGCCGATCAGGGCCTTCACCGGGCGACCCTCAGCTGCGGACGCTCGCCGGCACCAGGGATCGCACGCTGCTGCTCGCGCAGCCCGGGGGAGCGGTAGCCGCTCTCGGGGACCTGCTCGTCGCCGTCGAGCCGACCGGCGCCTGCCGGCTGCTCGGGGAGATCCGCGGCGATCTTCGCGGCCAGGTCCCGCAGCGGCGGGGTCTTCTCGGTGCGCCGGGTCGCCTGCAGCACCGTGGTGTGGTCGCGGTCGAAGTGCCGGGCGATCGTGGGCAGGCTGTGGCCGTGCAGTCGGGCGGCGGTCATGGCCACCGCTCGGGCGTCCGCGGACACCCGGCTCCGGTCGGCACCCAGGAGGACCTCGGGTGTGGTGTTGAAGGCCGCGGCGGCCGCCACCACGGGGTGCTCGACAGGGCCATCGGGCTCGAACGTCGAGGCCGTCGGCTGCTGGTGGAGGTTGACGACGTTCTCCTCGGCACGGTGGAGACGGGCGGTGTAGCGGCTGTTGACGTGCTCGCTCACCCGGGCCGCTGCGTCGGCCAGCCGGGGCCGCTCGGCGGTGCGGCGGACCGCATGGATCACCGAGCAATGGTCCTTGTTGAAGTGCTCGGCGATCGCCGGCAGGGACAGGCCGGTCTCGCGGGCGGCGGTCATCGCCACCGCGCGGGCATCGCTGACCGGTCGGCTGCGCTCGGCGCTGAGGATCGCCTCCGGTGTGGTGCCGAACATCGGCGCCGCGGCGTTGATGGCCAGCTCGCACACCGCCGCGGGGCCGGTTGCCGAGGAGGCCGGCACGCTCTGGTCGACCTGGACGGCCAGCACCACCACCAGCGATCGCAGCTGCTCGGCATCGAGCGGTGCGACCAGGTCGGCCACTTGGTCGTGCTGCCCGCGGCCGGCCGCGTCGAGGATGAGGCCCGCCAACTGGCGGCCGCCCTGGTCGAGGTCCATCGCTCCCCCTACCGACCCGGGGACCTGGGCGCCGGGGACGAGGCGCTCGGGATCGGGTCCCGGCTCTGCTCGGCCATCCGCCGGCGGGCGTTGTCGGTGATCTCGCTGGCGATCCCGGCCGACTCCCGGGCGCTGGCCGCTGCATGGTCGACGACATTGCCGAGCAGGCGCACGTCCTCGTCGGCGCGGCCGAGCTCCTTGCCGGCGGTCGCAATGCTGCGCTCCAGGCTGACCGGCTCCAGCAGGCCCATGGCAGTCACGTCCCGGCTGGCCTGCTGCGCAGTCTCAACGTGCTGGGCAGCCAGCTGGGCCACCGGCTTGGCCAAGGCGACCATCTCGCCGACGACCGCGATGCGCGGCTTGAGCTGCGCGACCTCGCTGGCAATGACCGGATCGGAGGTGTCAGCCAGGTCGAGGAGGGTGCGGGCATCGGTGACGGACTGCGAGGCGCGGTTGAGGTGCACCAACAGGTCGTGAGTGAGCTCAGGCATGTCGTTGCACCGCGTGCGCAACCGTCCCAAGTGCTCGCCGGCGGCCTCGAGGTAGAAGGAGCCGCGCTCGGACAGCTTGGCCTTGGCCGAGTCGAGCTCGGCGTCGTCGAGCACGCGGAGCGCGGAGGCGATCGTCTCCTGGAGCTCCTCCACGACCCAGCAGGCCCGGCTCACGGCCTGCTCCGCCTCGAACACGGCGTCGGCGGCGCTCAGGGTCGTGTCGGTGGTCATGCCGACTCACCACCTCCGATTTCGGGCGGGGGAGCGGTGGGAGGCGGCAGAACCTCGCGGAGTCGATCGAGCGCAGCCAGGGCCTGCTCGAGGTGGGCGCGGGCCTCGTGAACCGGGTCACGGTCGGCCGCGGCGGACGGGGAATCGGTGGGCGTGCTCACGGACAGCTCCTTGGTGGACCGGGGTCATCTCTCAGTCACCAAAGGAAGGTCGACCCGCCGGGGCGATCACCCGACGCAAAGAAATCCCGCGGATGCTCAGCGCGGCCGCGTCAGGGCTGGTCCCAGGGCATCGACTCCTGGCCGTCGTCGACGCCCTGACTGATGACGTGCGCGGTGGCGTTCCGCGCGGCGTTGAGGTGCTTGTGGAGGTCGACCGCGAGACCGCGGGCCTCCTCGAGGTGGAGGCGGGCGACGTCGACTGCCATCGCCGGGTCCGACTCGTCGGTCATCGCATCCATGCTGAGCGCCTGGTGAGCCAGGGCCTGCTCAAGCGTGCTGGAAAGCTGCGAGAAGGCCTGGGGGAGTGCGGCCGCGAGGTCGGCGAACTCCGCCAGCTGGTCCGAGGCCTCGGCCGGGATCTGGTCGCGCTCCCACATCGTGGCGCGGTTGAAGCCGTAGACGTGCTCGCGGGCCGCCGTCGCGTGTCCGCCTGCTTCGAGCTGGTCGTTGTCGTCCACCAGGTGCCTTCCTGCCGAGAGGTAGGACTTGAGTCTCGCGGATCTCACCGGCCGGCGATCGCCGCCGGCGTCGAGCCTGTGGACAACGGGGAAGGGGCGCGCGCTGCCTGCGGGGCGGGAGACTTGAGCAGCCATGGACGACTAAGCGGCCTTGATCGCGCGGCGCGTCGGGATGTCCGCCGCGGCGTGGTTCAGCGCCCCAGGATGTCGAGGCCTATCGTCGTCTCGCCGCGGCGGTCAGCGAGTGGAGCGCCTACTGCGCCCCGACGATGGAGACACTGACGGCAGACGACTCCGAGTTGCTCGGCGAGCTGGCCGACGTCGCGCCGCCGCAGCCCCTTTCCGCGCTGCTGCCCGACGTGACAGGGCCCATGCGGTCCGTGTTCGGCCCGCTCCAGGCTGTGTTGCCACCACGGTTGTTTCTGAGTGCGCGTCGCCACTCAGGAACGCGGCCGTCCAGATCCGCCGCTGGGCGGTGGCAACTGGCGGGTTTCGTTCTGCTCGCTTCGGCGCAGCATGTCCGGGCCCGCGTGTGCTGCTGAGGGATCCAGCCCGGCGTTCGCGATCATCTTCTGCAGGCTCAGCAGTTCGGTCGTTGCCTCGGGCCGCGTGCGTTCGTAGTGGCTCAGAACGTAGCGGTTGAAGAGCGGGACCGCCATCGCCAGTTGGCCGCGCTTGGGTGCGTAGACGTCGCCTTCCTCGATGAGCTCCTCACGGAGCCAGGACAGCTCTTGCTGGGAGCGACCGAGGGTCTTGGCGATCGCGGCTGTCGTGGCGCGCCCGCCGTGCAGAGCGAGGGCGGCAAGGAACTCCATCTGTCGATCGCTGATTCGGTCCCAGCGGGGGCCAAGGGTGCGGCGCTCGAGCATGTCGGCGATCTGGGGGAGTGCGGCTTCGACGTCGCCGAGGGTGATCTGGTCGGGCCCGGGCGCGGATGTCCAGATGGCGTGGGCGAACAGCTGCAGGTGGGCCGGGTAGCCGTTGCTGGCCTCGACCACGGCTGCCGCCGCCTCGGGGGTCCACGCGACACCGGCCTGGCGTGCTGGCTCCACCACGGCGTAGCGGGCGTCATCGGGTTCGAGGGTGAGGGGGATGGGCTCCAGCACGAAGAGGCGGTCAGGATGGGTCACGCCAGCCTTGCGGAGCGCATCGGGAGTGAAGGGCAGTCCGGTGCCGGCGAAGAGGACCGGCGCGGAGGGGCGGTCGACGTTGAGTCGGTGCAGCGTCGCCGCGAGCAGGGCGAGGTCGGGCCCAGAGGCGACCTGGAGCTCATCAACGGTGATCAGCAGGCCGCCGCTGTGGGCGTCCTTGCGGACTTCGGCCGCCAGCGTGGCCAGGGCGTCAGCGAGCGTTCCTGCGTCCAAGCCTGGTGCTGCGGCGTCGGATTGGCGAGTGGAGATCCCGGCACCGATGCCCGCGATGCTGAGGTTGACCCCACCGATCCGCTCGAAGGCTTTGCGGGCGCGCTGCCATGGGCCGGCCTCCTCGGCCATGCGGGTGCGAGCGCGCTGGAGCAGCGCCTCTACCAGACCAGCGTGACCCGACACAGCCTGGAGGTTGACCACCTCGAAGCCTTGCTCCTTGGCCAGGTCCGCGAACGCGCTCACCGTGACGGTCTTCCCCACGCCGCGCGGGCCAGCAAGGATCATGTCCTGGGCACGGACGCGGCCGCCAGTGACAATGTCGTTGAGCACCAAGTGCCAGTCACGGAGAAGGCCGTCGCGTCCTGCCAGGACGGGCGGGTTGTGGCCAGCACCGGGCGTGTACGGGCTCTGATCCACCAGCGCCACCCTTCCTAGACTCACCTAGATTTAGAGAGTTTTCTAGGTCAGTCTAGGTGGCAGTCGGGTCACTCGGCGGGAGGAGCTCCGCGTGTGTGACCGGCGTGTCAACGGCCGATCCGGGGTGGCGGGGGAAGATCGCCGCCGGCAGTGGACCGGTCGGCGCCGAGGCGTCGACGGGCTGCATGGTCGGGACTCTCGGGGGCTGCGCCGGCCTCGCCGGCGACGAGGGATTCGCCGAGCTTGTCCGCAAGCTCGGCGATATCGGCCGACAGGACCTGTTCGAGGATGTCGGCGATGCTGGCGGTGGAGCCGTCGCAGTGGTCGACCAGATCTGCGGCGAGGCGATCGAGGGCGCGGTCGCCCTGCTGGGTGAAGGTGACAATGCCGGGGCCCGGCTGCTCCGCGGGTGAAGTGCTCATTGGTCCTCCTCTGTTTGGTCACCTAGGTGATCCCGGACCTTGGGAGCGATCAGCTGTGTGAGGGCTTTCGCCAGATCGGCGGCGCGGCAGGCGAGCCGACCGGTCCGCCGCCGTCGTGCCGCAGAACGCGGAGCGCACCGGCGGAGAGGCCCGGGCGGCATCGGATCCGCTGCTAGTTGCGCTCGACTCGCAGAGCGATGATTCGCCACCCGTCACGAACGCGGCGTCGGGCGGCCGCGAGCGCCCGCTCGTAGTCGGAGTCCTCGACGGTCAAACTCGTCTCGGCCGAGGGTGTAGCCGCCCGCGGTGGTCGGGCGGGATCTCCTGCACCGTGGCGTACAGGGTGAGGACTCGTGCTTCGGTCTCGGTCACGCGTTCGACTCCTGCCCAGCCATGGTGCGCATCAGGCGAACGTCGCGGCGGAATGCTGATGGGATCCCAGCGCTCTCCTCCGGATCAACCTGGTAGCCGATCAGGCCATCCTCCACCAGGTCCGCGGCGGTCTCCAGGATGCGCGCCACGCGCAGGAGTAGTGCCGGGGGCATCTGGACCGACGGCTCGTCATAGAAGCCGGTGGTGGCCACCTGATCGTGGACCAGCAGGCCGAGATAGCTCTGCGCGTGTGCGATCTGAGCCACCCGATCGCGGGTGTGCTCAAGATCGTCGCGCTCGACGAGGAGGATGCGGACAACCTCGCCCAACCCCGCGAAGACCCTCCCGGCGAACCTCACGGGAACCGCGGCGGTCCGCGGTGCGCTCATCAGGTCCGCACCCGGTGTCTCTTCGACGAAGCCGAAGACGATCTCCCTGGCCATGCCGGCGAGGGCGTCGTCGGTGAGGTACCGGCGGGCGGTGGTGTCTGTGACGCGCATCTGCTCGGCGACGAACTGAACCCGTTCGTCGAGCAACTCGCCGGCAGCGGAGCGGGACATCGTCATGCCGAGGTCGGAGACGGCCACCAGGAGGTCGTCGATGCGCTTGTCGCGCCAGGATCGTGCAGCCACCCGATCAGCCGGCCGCAGTGGAGTAGGGGTCTGGCGTAGTCATCACCGGGATTCTGCCATCCAGGTGCGAAGGGGCGTCAGCGCCGATCGCGACGGGCGTGGGAGCTGGTCACGTTGTCGGACCGTAGGGCGGGAGCGACGGTGACGGACAGTGGGCCGGCGGCTCCAAGACAAGCCGTTGGTTCGGGTTGGCGCCTGCTAGCCGCGAGAGGGTTGCTCGAGTTCTCTGTCGACCCTTTCTCCCACGTGGCGCCCGGCTGCAAAGGCCGCATCCACTGCTGCCCGGGTTCGCTCCGTGCTGCTGGGCATGAGATGGGTATAGGTGCGCAGGGTGAAGCCGGGGTCGCTGTGGCCGAGGTACTCGGACACAGCGCGAATCGATTCGCCGGCGTCTAGGAGCACGGAGGCGTACCAGTGGCGTAGGGCGTGCATGCCGTTGTCACGCGATTGCTCGATGCCCACATGGGCTTGGCCGGGCTTCCAGAGCCGTGTGTTGAAGTAGTTGCGGTTGAGTGCAGAACGCTCGCGTGTGGTGAGTATGAGTCCTGCGCTCGATTTCGTGTTCGCCTGGGGTGTTCCCCACAGCAGCGTGACGCTACGTCGCGGGTAGTTGGCGAGGTGGCTGCTGAGTTCCGTTGCGACGCTCTCGGGCAGGGGGACGGTGCGGGTCTTATCGCCCTTCGGCAGGCCAAAGACGAGGCGGTTTCCTCCGAACACCTTGACTTGTCGCCTGACTTCGACGACCCCGCGGAGGAAGTCGATGTCCTCGACCGCGAGCCCGAATACCTCGCCTTGGCGTAGTCCCAGCCCCGAACCTAACGTGACTGCGATCCTGTATTGGGGCGGGAGTGCGTCGTGCATGGAGGAGACCCATTCGGACGGCCAAGGCACCACCTTGCGGCGCGACGTTGCGGGCCTTGTCACTGAACTGGCCTTGCACGGATTCTTGGCAATCATGTCGTCGTCGACCGCAGCCGAGAAGATGGCAGACACGTTGGAGAAGATGACGCGCCGGTAGGTCTCGGCCATCTCCATCGATCGCAGGAGCTTCTGAATCGTCGACGGCTTGATCTGTCGCAGTTCGAGGTGTCCCAGCGTCGGGAACACGTGGAGCCTGAGGCGCAACTCAGTCGCCTCATAGGTCAGTGGACTGAAGGTCCGGCTGTCGAGCCACTCCTCGGCATAGGCCCGAAACGAGATCCTGCCGGCGTCGACATCAAGGTAGGTTCCACGGAGCTTGTCCGCCTCAACGGTGTTGCGGAACGCGACCGCCTCGGCTTTGCGTCTGAAGGTCTTCCGGCGCTGCCGCCCCTCGGGATCTCGATAGTTCACAACGTAACGAGGGCTCCCGTCGTCCGCTGGCCTACCGGGACTAATGCTGGCCATGGCTGTCCTTGGCAGAGTCCGACGGGGTGACCAGCATTGCTGACGAGCATCTGCGGCCTGATGGCGCTGGAACCGATTCCGCCTGAGGCTGATGGCCTCTCGGTATCACTGATTCTCCTCGAGTTGCACCGTCCAGTTGATCACGGTTGCTGCCCGCCAGCGCAGGTGCTTTCCGACACGGAAGCCGGTGGGGCCGTAGCTCGTCGTCCGCCAGGAGTAGATGGTTTGCTTGGTCACGCCAAGGTAGGACGCGACATCGTCGATGTCCCACAGCTCTTGGGCGTCGACCAGCCTGGGTGGCCGGCTGCCGCGGCCTCCGCGCCGCCGCGGCCCAAAGACTCCCGGTTCCATAGCCGGCACGTTCGAGTTCGTTGCCATCATCAAGCCCCTCCTCGCGGCGTTGACGGACAGTTGGTCTACGGGCACCTATGTCCGACGGCGGCATGGGAGCGATCACGTCGGTGGAAATGATGTGGCACCAAGATGGCTCGGGCATCGCGGCGGTGGTCGCCGAACTGTGCGATGCCAGGCTGGTGGTTCGGGCAACCGACGCGGGCCGAGACCTACCCGGGGAGGCCTCTGAGGACCGTGTGGCAGGGGATGGCGCTACCCAAATTTGTACCGGATTTGTAACAGACGAGCGGCTACCAACAGCAAACGCCGCCGAACGACCAAAAGGTCGCTCGGCGGCGTTTGCGCAGGTCAGCGGCTGTTCTTTGCGGTCGTTCGGCGTTGCTGAATAACCGCAGCCGGAGGCCCGGTTAGATGTCGTAATACAGCTCGAACTCGTGCGGGTGCGGCCGCAGCTGCACGGGAGCGATCTCGTGGACCCGCTTGTAGTCCACCCACGTCTCGATCAGGTCGGGCGTGAACACGTCGCCGACCGTCAGGTAGTCGTGGTCGGCCTCGAGGGCGTCGAGCACGGCACCGAGCGAGGTCGGGACCTGGGCGATCTCGGCCATCTCGTCCGGCGGAAGCTCGTAGATGTCCTTGTCGATCGGGGCGGCAGGCTCGATCTTGTTCTGGATGCCGTCGAGGCCGGCGAGCATCAGCGCCGAGAACGCGAGGTACGGGTTCGCCGACGGGTCGGGGAACCGGGTCTCGATGCGCTTGGCCTTCGGGTTGGTGCCCGTGATCGGGATCCGGACCGACGCCGAACGGTTGCGCGAGGAGTAGACCAGCGAGATCGGGGCCTCGTAGCCCGGCACCAGGCGGTGGTAGGAGTTCACCGTCGGGTTGGTGAACGCCAGCAGCGACGGGGCGTGCTTGAGGATGCCGCCGATGTACCAGCGCGCCATGTCGGAAAGGCCGCCGTACCCGGTCTCGTCGTAGAACAACGGCGAGCCGTCTTTCCACAGCGACTGGTGGACGTGCATGCCCGAGCCGTTGTCACCGAAGATCGGCTTCGGCATGAACGTGACGGACTTGTTGTTCTCCCACGCGGTGTTCTTGATGATGTACTTGAACTTCATGACATCGTCCGCGGCCTTGAGCAGCGTGTCGAAGCGGTAGTTGATCTCCGCCTGACCGGCCGTGCCGACCTCGTGGTGGGCGCGCTCGACCTGCAGGCCGGAGGCCTCGAGGTTGAGGACCATCTCGTCACGCAGGTCGGTGTAGTGGTCGTACGGCGCCACGGGGAAGTAGCCGCCCTTGAGGCGGGTCTTGTACCCGAGGTTGTCGCCCTCCTTGCCCGAGTTCCACCAGCCCTCGACCGAGTCGATGTGGTAGTAGCTCTCGTTCACACCGGTCGAGTAACGGACGTTGTCGAAGATGTAGAACTCGGCCTCGGGGGCGAAGAACGCAGTGTCGGCGATGCCGGTGCTCGCCAGGTAGGCAAGCGCCTTCTTCGCGATGTTGCGCGGGTCGCGGGAGTACGGCTCACCCGTGATCGGGTCGTGGATGAAGAAGTTGACGACCAGCGTCTTCGACTTGCGGAACGGGTCGATGTAGGCGGTCGTCGGGTCCGGGAACAGTGCCATGTCGGACTCGTTGATGGCCTGGAAGCCACGGATCGAGGAGCCGTCGAAGCCGAGGCCGTCATCGAAGACGGACTGGTCGAACGACGAGACCGGCACCGTGAAGTGCTGCATGATGCCCGGCAAGTCGCAGAAGCGGACGTCGACCTGCTCGACGGATTCATCCTTGATGAACTTGAGCAGGTCTTCGCTGTTGTTGAACATTCGTTCCTCCTCGGCTGTGGCGGAGCCCCCAGCCATCGGTCAGTCAGTTCGATCTCCCCGGCAACCTACCGAATGGCTCCTTGCGCACGCATCACCCCCAACGTTTCGTCCATGTAAACAAAACCGGGAACGCGAACTGCCCCCGTCCCCGGGAGGGGACGAGGGCAGTTCGTTGACCGCAGGGAATCAGCGGATGAAGAGCATCTCCTGGTACGTCGGCAGCGACCACAGGTCGTCAGCGACGACGGCCTCGAGCGCGTCGGCCGCCTCGCGGACCTTCAGCATGGCCGGGAGGATCGCGTCGCGGTGGTACGTCGCCTCCTCGATGCCCTCGCTGGCGTGCGCGCCGGCCTGGGCAGCCTGGAGCTCGGCGATGCCAGCGCGGAGCGCGGCGATGAGCTCGGAGACGGCGAGCAGGTCGGTCGTGTCGGCGTCGACGCCGGCAGCCTTGAGCGCGGCGACGTTGCCCGCGAGCTCGGTCTGGTAGCGAACCGCGGCCGGGAGGATCGTCGTCTTGGCGATCTCCTCGGTCAGGTTGGCCTCGACGTTGACGACCATGACGTACTGCTCGACACCGACCTCGAAGCGCGACTCGAGCTCGGCCTCGTTGAGGACTGCGTACTTCGTGAAGAGCTCACGGGCCTCGGCGGTGAGGTACTCGGGCAGGGCGTCGACCGTCGTACGCAGGTTCTTCAGGCCACGCTGGGCCGCCTCGGCGTGCCACTCCTCGGAGTAGCCGTTGCCGTTGAACACGACCGCGCCGTGGTCCTCGATGATCTTCTTCAGCAGCGCCTGGACGGCGTCGTTGAACTCGGTGCCGGCGGCAACCGCGGTCTCGAGCTCGGTCGCGCAGAAGTCGAGCGCCTCGGCCATGATCGTGTTGATCACGGTCATCGGGGCAGCCACCGTCTGGTTGGAGCCGGCCGCGCGGAACTCGAACCGGTTGCCGGTGAAGGCGAACGGCGAGGTCCGGTTGCGGTCGCCCGGGTCCTTGGTCAGGTCGGGGAGCGCGTCGACGCCCACGGACAGGACGCCCTTCTGCTTCGAGGACGTGGCGCCGCCACCCTTGGCGATCTGGTCGAACACGTCGGCCAGCTGGTCGCCGAGGAAGATCGAGATGATCGCCGGCGGGGCCTCGTTGGCGCCCAGGCGGTGGTCGTTGCCGGCCGAGGCGATCGACAGGCGCAGCAGGCCGCCGTACAGGTGGACCGCGCGGATGATCGCGGCGCAGAACACCAGGAACTGGGCGTTGTCGTGCGGGTTGTCGCCGGGGCTGAGGAAGTTGCCCTGGTTGCCGTTGCCGAAGGAGAAGTTGACGTGCTTGCCCGAACCGTTGACGCCGGCGAACGGCTTCTCGTGGAACAGGCACTCGAAGCCGTGCTGCTTGGCGATCGAGCGGAACGTCGACATCAGCAGCTGCTGGTGGTCGGAGGCCAGGTTGGCGCGCTCGAAGACCGGGGCGATCTCGAACTGGCCGGGCGCGACCTCGTTGTGACGGGTCTTGGCCGGGACGCCGAGCTTGAACAGCGCGCGCTCGGTGTCGTGCATGAAGCCGAGGACGCGCTCCGGGATGGCACCGAAGTAGTGGTCGTCGAACTCCTGGCCCTTCGGCGGCTTGGCGCCGAACAGGGTGCGGCCTGCGTTGAGCAGGTCGGGGCGCGAGTTCACGAACGACGTGTCGACCAGGAAGTACTCCTGCTCGGGGCCACAGAAGGACACGACGTTGTCGATGTCCTTGTGGCCGAACAGGCCCAGGACGCGTCGGGCCTGGGCGGACATGGCCGCCTCGGCGCGCAGCAGCGGGGTCTTGTGGTCGAGCGCCTCGCCGGTCATCGAGACGAAGATCGTCGGGATGCACAGGGTGTTGCCGTTGGGGTTCTCGAGGATGTACGCGGGGGACTGGACGTCCCAGCCGGTGTAGCCACGGGCCTCGAACGTGGCCCGGATGCCACCGTTGGGGAACGACGACGCGTCGGGCTCGCCCTGGACCAGCGTCTTGCCGGAGAACTCCCACACGGCCGTGCCGTCGCCGACCGGCTCCATGAACGAGTCGTGCTTCTCGGCGGTCAGGCCGGTCAGCGGGTAGAAGACGTGCGCGTAGTGCGTCACACCCTTCTCCATCGCCCAGTCCTTCATCGCCTTGGCGATGATGTCGGCGAGGGCGGGGTCCAGGCGGTCACCGTTCTGGATGGTCGCGGACACGGCGCGGTACACCGACTTGGGGAGGCGCTTCTGCATCACCGAGAGGCCGAAGACGTTCTCCCCGAAGACCGCACCGGTCTCCTCGGCGACGTCGAAGAACGCCGTCGGGGTCTCGTTGGCCTCGATCTCACGGATCGCACCCAGGCGGGTCGGGTTCGCAGTCATGACACACAGTCCCTTCGCATTGGCGGCGCAATGCCGCCCGATCATCGAAGTCCTCACAGTAGGTAACGCGCGTTACACGAGAACGCCCTTGTGTTACGGGGGTGTTACAGAGTGTGTGACCTGCACCGCTAGCGTTGAGCCATGTTCGAGACCGCCTCCTGGGGCCGCCGCATCCTCGCCCTGCTCGTGGACTGGATGCTGTGCACGCTGGTCGTGATCGCCATCTTCGGCCTCGACGAGTACACCGAACCCGGCTCGATCGCCTCGGTCCTGGTCCTGGCAGTGTACGTCGTCGAGACCGCCCTGACGACCTGGCTGGCCGGCGGTTCCATCGGCAAGCTGCTGACCGGGCTGTGCGTCGTACCGGCGGACGGGCACCTGCGAAAGCTCAACCCGCTCAAGGCCTTCGGGCGTCAGGTGCTCGTGGCCCTGGTGATCCCGCCACTGGTCTTCCGCTCCGACGGTCGCGGCCTGCACGACCTGTTCGCGGGTACGTCGACGGTCACCTTCGCGACGCTGCGGTCGCTGACCAAGTAGCGCTCAGTACCCGACGAGCTTGGGCTGGGCCTCGATGGCGCGCAAGGCCTGACCAGCGCCGTTGATGGTGACCGTGCCCGGGATCTGTCGCCACGGCCCGCCGCCGACGCGGAAGCGCCCGGTGAAGACGGTGTCCAGGCTCGGTCGATAGGTACCCGTCCGCAGGTAGTTGTGGGTGACCGTGAGGTCCGGGTACGGCGCCCCGGGCTCGGACGTCGTCAATGACTGGCCGTCGCCGAAGATCCAGTGGAACTCGGCCGGTGTCGCCTCGAGGGTGACCTGCTGACCGAGGAGCGTGACCGTGCGGCTGATCGGCCGGGTGCTGGTCGTGTAGAAGTTCGTGTCGAAGTTGACCAGGGTCAGGCCGTCCGGCGGCTGGATCACGAGCTTGGCCGCGGGGAGCTTGAGCTCCGCGAACGCGGTGCGGACGATGCTGACGGTGAGGACCGCAGGATCTTCATCAGCTCCGCCGCAGAAGGTGGCACTCGATGTGCCCAAGATCGAGTCTGAGAGACCGTCTCGGCTGACACAGGTCTGTGGTTCCCGAAGGATCACCGGTCCCGGCATCGAGACGTGATGTTCATGCTTCTGGTCGCTCCGACGATCGGTGGTCCGCTCGACCGATCGCGCTATGAATCCCTTGGAGGTACTTGAACCTGATGTGTCCGTTGTCGGTGGCGCCGTTGGATCTGTAGCCGGAGCGAGGGCCAGTGCGATGAGCGTCGACATTGTGACCAGGCAGCTCATCACTTGATCTCCAGCACGTCGAGGCGCCAGCGGTCGCCGTCCACCCATAGGAGGAAGGACGTGAAATGGTCGGTACCTGCATCGACCTCCTCCTTCGCGCCGTCGGATGTGACGATCGTCTGAGGCTCGTGAGACACGTCCTGCTCGACCCTGAACCCGAATCCTGAGCCGGACTTGGAGTTCAGTTCTGCCACCTCAGTGATCCGCGGTGTGTTGCGCCCTCCTGTGATGGTTCCTCCGGACTCGTAGTGAGTTTGAAGGTCACTGGCGATTCCACTACATGTGTCACAGGTCGCCGCCGAAAGACTCCCCAGCGTTTTCACGTCTCCAGTGACCTGGGCGTAGTTGATCAGGTCCCAGTAGTAGGTGATGAACGCCCGGGCCCCGGCCTCGGTCGCCTTGGTGGCGGCCGCGGGCAGCACCGGCTCGACCGGCTTCTCGGTCGGTGGCGTCGTACTCGGCTCCGACGAGGAGCTGGACGGCTGGGCGGTGGGTGACGGGTCGGCGGGGTCGCTGCCGCCGTCACAGCTGGACAGGGCGAGCACGGCCACGAGTGCGGTGGCAGCAGCGCGGAGTGGGCGCAAGGGGTCCTCCCGAGAGTGCTGCGCCCGGACCAGGGCGCGGAGCGACGGTATCCCGACGTGGGGGAGCGTC
>NZ_JBMCZA010000198.1:1844-8112 GCF_048654705.1 Nocardioides sp. CPCC 206348 | reverse complement strand
CTCGAGACGGTTGCTGCGCAACCTCCTCGACCAACGGTGGCGGTCGGCGCGAAGGGTCAGCGGCCGCGGAGGTTGCCGCGCTGGCCCTTCATCGAGTTCGGGACCGGGCCGCGGGGGATCGGGACCTTGGGGCGCTGGGCGTCCAGGGCGCGCAGGCGCTGGCGGAGCTCGGTGATCTCGGCGGGCTTGACCTGGCGACCGAGCTTCTGGACGTGGCGGACCAGCTTCTTCAGCGGGACCTGGCCCTCGTCGTTGCCGACGATGATCTCGTGCACGGGGAAGCCGCCGGCGACCCGCTCGTGCTTCTTGGCCTCGCTGATCATCAGGGGCTTGAGGCGGCCGACATTGCCCTCGCCGACCAGGACGATGCCCGGAGGGCCGACCACGCGGTGGACCATGTCCTGCTGCTTGGTGAAGCCGACGACCTCTTCGAGCACCCAGCCGCGACGCAGCATCGACAGGGCGCGGGCGGCGGCGCCGACCTGGCCCTCGAGCTGGGCGAACGCTGCCTTCTGGGCACGGCGGCCGAACACGATCGTGACGGCCAGCAGGCCGACCAGGAACGTCGCGAGGCCGGCAAGGATCCAGCTGAAGACCGAGTCGTTGTGCGGCAGCACGAAGCGGAAGAGCGCCAGGGCAAGGCCACCGGCGACCACGAAGGCGCCGATCATCCACCACAGGATGGGCTTGTCGACCTTGCGGGCCATCTTGTACGTCTCGACGATCTGCTTGCGGCGGCTCATCGTTGACGGGTCGAGAGGGGTGTTCGACATGGGTGCTGCTGTCTCCTCAGGCAGTGGCTTCTGCGGTCGCGCTGCGCGCGGACATCGCCTGACCGTACAACCGACCCGCACGGTACGACGAACGGACCAGCGGTCCTGAGAGGACTCCGGCGAATCCGATCTCCTCGGCCTCGGCCGCGAGCTCGACGAACTCCTCCGGCTTGACCCACCGCTCCACGGGGTGGTGGCGCAGCGAGGGACGCAGGTACTGGGTGATCGTGATCAGCTCGCACCCGGCGCCGTGCAGGTCGCGCAGGGCCTGCGAGACCTCCTCGCGGGTCTCGCCCATGCCGAGGATCAGGTTCGACTTGGTCACCAGCCCGAACGCGCGGGCCTGGGTCAGCACGTCGAGGGAACGCTCGTAGCGGAACGCGGGACGGATCCGCTTGAAGATCCGCGGCACGGTCTCGACGTTGTGGGCCAGCACCTCGGGACGGGACTCGAAGACTTCCTGCAGCAGCTCGGGGATGCCGTTGAAGTCGGGGATCAGGTTCTCGACGCCGGTGTCGGGGTTCATCTCGTGGATGACACGCACCGTCTCGGCGTACAGCCAGGCGCCGCCGTCGGGCAGGTCGTCGCGTGCGACGCCGGTGATGGTGGCGTACTTGAGGCCCATCTTCTGGACCGACTCGGCGACCCGGCGCGGCTCGTCGCGGTCCAGGGGTTCCGGCTTGCCGGTGTCGATCTGGCAGAAGTCGCAGCGTCGCGTGCACTGGTCACCACCGATGAGGAAGGTCGCCTCGCGGTCCTCCCAGCACTCGAAGATGTTGGGGCAGGCGGCTTCCTGGCAGACCGTGTGGAGGCCCTCGGACTTCACCAGCTTCTGCAGCGCGGTGTACTCCGGACCCATCCGGGCGGTGGTCTTGATCCACGACGGTTTGCGTTCGATCGGCGTCTCCGCGTTGCGTACTTCGAGTCGCAGGAGCTTCCGGCCATCGGGAACAGCAGTCACCTCGTCAGGGTACTCCGCACCCGATGCCGGACCGGCATCGCGCCGGGGCCCTACGGGACGTCGCGGCGACGGAACCAGAGCAGCGATGCGAGGCAGGACGCGCCGACCGCCGTACCGAGGACGCCGGCGCCCTGCGCGAAGGTCAGCGTGCGTTCCTCGGAGCAGTAGCCGTAGTCGCCGCCCATCTCCTCGATGGCCTTCTGCGAGCACGGCACCTCGGCGTAGTACTCGATGCCATCGGTGATCACCGCACCGACATTGAGCGCCGGGTTCCAGCGGTCACCCACGCCCAGCACGCCGAGCAGGATCCCGCCGGCCAGGGCGATGCCGAACAGGATGCCGAGCGTGGCCACGGTGCTGCGGAACAACATCGTCAGGGCGAACCCGAGCAGCGCCGCGACACCGGCGACGCCGGCCGCGCGCCAGCCCATCTGCAGGCAGTCGAGGAGTACGCCGTCGGGCAGTCGGTCACGCGATCGGGCCACCGCCCCGATCGCCAGCCAGTACGACGTCAGGACCACCGTCGCGAGCGCGACTGCCGTCCCGGTGACCACGAGCGCCTTGGCGAACCAGACACGGAGTCGTCGCGGCTCGAACAGCAGCTGGTTGCTCACCGAGCCGCTGGCCCAGTCGTGGCCGGTGAAGGTGGTGCCGAGGAGCATCATCGCCATCGCGAGGATCAGCGTGATCGCGATGCCGGAGCCGCTGTCGCGCTCCTGGGCGGGGTCGAGCTGCGAGGAGTAGAGGTAGTTCTCGAGCCGCGGCTCCATGTCGGACCGGCAGGCCTTCTCGGCCTCCTCCGACCCCGGGGCGATGTCAGGGGAGTAGCCACCCCATTCCTGGGGGTTGGCGACGCACTGCGTGACACCTTCCTCGAAACCGGGGTTGTTGCGCTCGGCCTCCATCTGCTGCTCGGCCTGGGCGATCTCGGCTGCCGACGGCGGGAGGGTGTCGATGACGAGGATGACGCCGATGATCGTCGGGACGATGAGGCAGGCGGCGACGAGGACCAGTGCGGCCCGGCGGTGCAGCAGCCGGCTCAGCTCGACGCGGACCAGGCGGAGGAAGGCGTTCATGAGTCGGCTCCGAGTCGCTCGGCGTCCGTCAGGGCGAGGAAGAAGGTCTCCAGGTCGGGCCGTAGCGGGGTCAGCTCCGTCAACCAGACGCCGGCCTCGCCGAGCACCTGGGTGATCCGCGCGGCGTCCTCGGTCTCGACCCGGATCGCGTCCTGCTCTGCGGTCGCGTCCAGCCCGGCCGCGCCGAGCACCTCCAGCGCCCGGCCGGCTTCCGGTACGACGACCCGGAACGCCGTACTGCTGCCGAGGAGGTCCTCGACGCGTCCGGATGCGAGCAGCTTGCCGTTGCCGATGATGGTGGCCGACGTACAGACCTGCTGGACCTCGGCGAGGATGTGCGAGCTCAGCAGCACGGTGACGCCGGCTTCGCCGAGGCTGCGGATGGTCTCGCGGATCTCGCGGATGCCGGCCGGGTCCAGGCCGTTGGTGGGCTCGTCGAGGATCAGCAGCTGCGGGTCCTTGAGCAGCGTCGCGGCGATCGCGAGGCGCTGCTTCATGCCGAGCGAGTACCCCTTGTAACGGTCCTTCTCGCGACCGTCGAGCTGCACCGTCGCGAGGGCTTCCTCGACGCGTGAGCGGGGTGCGCCGATCGCGTCCGCGAGCAGGCGCAGGTTGACCTGGCCGGTGAAGTTGGGGGAGAACTTCGGGGACTCGACCACCGCACCGACGCGGCCGATCACCTGGGGCAGCTTCTCGGGCACCGGCTCGCCGAAGAGCCGCATGGTGCCGCGCGTCGGGCGTGCGAGGCCGAGCAGCATCCGGATGGTCGTGGTCTTGCCCGACCCGTTCGGGCCGAGGAATCCGTGCACGCCGCCGCCGGCGGGAACCGCCAGGTCGAGGTTCTGTACGGCGACCCGCAGGCCGCCCTTGCGGGTACGGAACTCCTTGCGCAGTCCGCTGGTCTCGATGACGAGATCACTCACGTTGGCCCCTTGGGATCCGGTGGCCCGAGCGGCCAATAGATACCGAGTATAGGGTCAGCGGGCGGGGTAACTCAGGAGCGCCACGCCGCCGGTCTTCGCCGGGTCCGGGCGCGGCTCGTAGTCCGGTGTCGCCTCGTAGGGGCCCCACGCCAGCAATTCGCTGAAGTGTCGTCGTACCACGTCGAGGACCTCGGTGACGGGGACGTCGCGGCCGAGCTCCTGGCTGAGCGAGGTGACGCCGGCGTCGTTGATGCCGCACGGGACGAAGCGGTCGTACCAGCCGAGGTCGACGTCGCAGTTCAGCGAGAAGCCGTGCATGGTGACGCCGCGGCGGACCCGGATGCCGAGGGCCGCGATCTTGCGCTCGGGGCCGCGGTCGTCGGCCTTGAGCCAGACGCCACTGCGACCGGGAACGCGCGCGGTCGTCACGCCGAAGTCGGTGCAGACCGCGATCAGCGCCTCCTCGACACGGCGCACGTAGTCGACCACCTTGACGTGGTCGGGCAGCCGGACGATCGGGTAGCCGACGAGCTGGCCCGGGCCGTGGAAGGTGATCTGGCCGCCGCGGTCGACGTCGATGACGGCCGCGCCGCCCGGGTCCAGGGGCCGGTCCTGCGGGAGCGTGCGCTTGCCGGCGGTGAAGACGGGCGGGTGCTCGAGCAGCAGGACGGTGTCGGGCGTGGTGCCGGCGACGACCTTCTCGTGGACCTCCCGCTGGAGCTCCCACGCGGCCATGTACTCGAGTGCTTCGGCGCCGAGGCCGACCTCACGGAACTCCACGGTCCCGAGGTTACTCCGGTGCCTGTGGATGACCGGATGCACGTCCGCCCGATCTGGCGTAGGAACAGGGCATGCGGATCTCGGGATCGCGACGGCTCCTCGCGAGCACGGCAGTGCTGGTGGGCGTGCTGGTGGGCGTGCTGGTGGGCGTGCTGGTGGTGGGCGCGCTGGTCGTCGGAGCAGCGTTGCGCGGCGCCGCGCCGTCGGCGCCGCAGGTGAGGGCGCCCGCAGCCGTGGTGGCTCCCGAGGCCGCGACGGTGAGCGTGGTGCGCGCGGTCAGCTCGCTGGCGGTCCTCCGCGACTGGGACCGGGCCCGGGCGGCGGCGTGGTCGTCGGGTGATCCGGACGTGCTGGCCGGGCTGTACGTCGCCGGCTCCCGTGCCGGCGCGACCGACGTCGCCATGCTCCGGGCCTGGCGCGAACGCGGGTTGCGGGTCGAGGGGATGTCGATGCAGGTGCTCGCCGTGGAGCTGCGGGAGCGGAGCGAACGGCGGCTGGTGCTGGTCGTGACGGATCGTCTGGTCGGTGCAGTGGCCGTCACTTCGGGCGGGCGGCAGGCCTTGCCTCGTGACCAGGCGTCCACGCGGACGCTGGTGTTCCGCAGGACCGGCGGCCGGTGGTTGCTGGCCTCGGCTCAGGAGAGCCCGGTGGCGAGCACGGCGGCGACGTCCGGGTCCTCGAACTGATAGCCGAGGTCGAGCAGGGCCTGCGGGCGCAGGTTCATCGACCCGAGGACCTCGTCGGACATGGCGCCGGCAGCCACCTTCAGCACCGGCGACGGCACCGCGAAGAACGCCGGTCGGTGCACGAGACCGGCCAGGGTCCTGGTGAAGTCAGCGTTGGTCGGCGTCGTGGGGGAGCAGAGGTTCACTGGGCCGGACGCAGTCGGGTGCTCGACCAGGAAGGCCACCGCACCCACCCAGTCGCGCCGGGAGATCAGCGGGGTGTGCTGGTGCCCGTTGCCGAGGCGGCCGCCGAGTCCGGCCTTGAACTGCAGTCGCTGCTGCTGCAGCGGCGGATTGGTGCGGTCCTGGACCGGCGCCGTCCGGAGCAGTACGACGCGGGCGCCGGCGCCGATCGCCGGCTGGGCCGCCGCCTCCCACTCCCGGCAGACCCGGGTGAGCAGGGCGTGACCACGACTGTCGGAGGACTCGGTCAGCACCGCGGAGCCGTGGTCGCCGTACCAGCTGACGCCGGAGGCGTTGACCAGCGCGGGTGGCTCCGCGACGGCAGCGATCGTGGTGGCGATCGTGCTCGTCGTGGCGACGCGGCTGGTGCGCACGGCCTCGGCCCAGCTCTTCGAGTGCGGGTTGCCGATCAGGGGTGCGCCAGCGAGGTTGACGACCACGTCGGCCGCGCCGATCACGTCTGCGTCCACGACGCCGCCCTGCGGGTCCCACGTCGACTCACCCGGCCCGCGCGCCTCACGGCGAACCAGTCGGGTCACCTCGTGGCCGCGAGCCTCGAGCTCGGTGCATAGGTGGCTCCCGAGGAACCCGGACGAACCTGCGACGACGACGGACAGTCCTGCGGGCGTGGTCATGGTCAAACCCTCCCACCGCGCCCCAAGGCGTGCACGGGCGTGGCACCCTGTGGCGGCACCCATCCGAGGAGACCCATGCCTGTCGCACGTCCCCGCCGCCTGTCTCTGGTGGTCGCTGTCGTCGCCGTGCTCGCCCTGTCTGCCTGCAACGACGCCGAGAGCCCGAAGGCTGACCCGTCGGCTCCGACGACGGCGACCGGCGACGCACCCGA
>NZ_JBMCZA010000198.1:1714-1834 GCF_048654705.1 Nocardioides sp. CPCC 206348 | reverse complement strand
CCGAGGAGACCCATGCCTGTCGCACGTCCCCGCCGCCTCTCGCTGGCCGTTGCTGTCGTCGCCGTGCTCGCCCTGTCGGCCTGCAACGACGCCGAGAGCCCGAGTGCTGACCCGTCGGCC
>NZ_JBMCZA010000198.1:1351-1704 GCF_048654705.1 Nocardioides sp. CPCC 206348 | reverse complement strand
GCCGCACCGCGCCGAGTCGTGGCGCTCGACGTCGAGGAGGGGCACATGGAGACGAGCACCCTCGAGCTGACGTCGACGACCTCGGTCGACTTCATGTCCTCGCCGCCGATCACCGTGCCGATGACCATCCCGTTCACGAGCACCGTCGCGGACGTCACCGACGACGGGGTGACCGTCGAGGTGGTCTACGGGAAGGCGACCGTTGCCGGCGGCGGGTTGCGCAAGGACGCGCTCGACCAGGCCCGCAAGGCGTTGGGGTACCTCGACGGCGTGACCGCCCGGGTCGGGTACGACCGGTCCGGCGCGGTCACGTCGCGAGACGTCGAGGTCGGCGACGACGCCCCCGACGTCGT
>NZ_JBMCZA010000198.1:0-1270 GCF_048654705.1 Nocardioides sp. CPCC 206348 | reverse complement strand
GTCGTCTCGACGTACCGGCTGACCGAGCTCACCGACGCCGGCTACGCCGTCTCCGTCCGGGCCACCCAGGTCACCGAGCCGGGCGACACCCTCGCCGGCAAGGTCATCGAGGGAAGCAGTACGTCGACCGGCACTGTCCGCGGGCAGACCGGCCTGCTGGGTCCGGCCGTCGCGAGGTCCTCCACCGAGGGCGACACGACCGTCGAGGTCGGCGGTCAGCGGGTGAGGACGACCTTCGAGGTCACCCTGCGGGCCACGACAAGGTAGTCCGACCGGCAACGCGAAAGCCCCCGGCCCGCTTGCGCGGTGCCGGGGGCTTCCGTGGTGCTCAGACCTCGAACTGGCCGGACTCGAGGCGCTTCTTCAGGTCGCGCAGGAAGCGACCGGCGTCGGCCCCGTCGACCACGCGGTGGTCGTAGGTCAGCGCGAGGTAGACCATGTGGCGCACCGCGATGGTCTCGCCCAGGTCGTCGTCATCGATGACGACCGCACGCTTGACCACGGCACCCGGGCCGAGGATCGCGACCTGCGGCTGGTTGATGATCGGGGTGTCCCACAGGGCGCCGAAGCTGCCCAGGTTGGTGATCGTGAACGTGCCGCCGGACAGCTCGTCCGGACCGATCTTGTTCGTGCGGGTCCGCTCGGCCACGTCGGAGATCTTCTTGGCCAGGCCCGAGATCGAGAGGTCGCCGGCGTCCTTGACGACCGGCGTCAGCAGGCCCTTCTCGGTGTCGACGGCGAACGCGACGTTCTCGCGGTCGTAGTAGGTGATCTCGCCGGCCGGCAGGTCGATCGTGGCGTTCAGCGACGGGTGGTGCTTGAGGGTGTCGATCGCTGCCTTGGTGAAGAAGGGCAGGTAGGTCAGCTTCACGCCCTCGCGGGCCAGGAAGTCGGCCTTCGCGCTCTCGCGCAGGCGGGCGATGTTGGTGACGTCGACCTCGACGACCTGCGTGAGCTGGGCCGAGACGTGCAGCGAGTCGACCATGCGCTCGGCGATGATCTTGCGCAGGCGGCTGACCTTGACGGTCTGGCCACGCAGCGGCGACGGGCTGGCCGACGCGGCGGGAGCAGCAGCGGCCGCAGCCGGTGCAGTAGAGGCGGGCGCCGGAGCGGCAGCCTTGAGCGATGCCGCAGCGTCCAGGACGTCCTGCTTGCGGATCCGTCCGCCGACGCCCGAGCCGCTCACCTGGGCGAGGTCGACACCGTGCTGGGCGGCGAGCTTGCGGACCAGGGGAGTGACGTAGCCGGGGCCGTCCTCGGAGGCGGCGGG
>NZ_JBMCZA010000197.1:12780-13044 GCF_048654705.1 Nocardioides sp. CPCC 206348 | reverse complement strand
AGGGCGGGACAACCTCCCTGGGCATCACAGCTAGTCGCCCTTCACGTTCACGATCTGCCGCAGCGTGTGCCGGATCTCGACCAGGTCGGCGGCGTCCGCCATCACCTGGTCGATGTCCTTGTACGCCGCCGGGATCTCGTCGATGAACGCGTCGGTGTCGCGGTACTCGATGCCGGCCATCGCCTCCCGCAGCTGCTCACGCGTGAAGGTGCGCCGGGCCCGAGAGCGCGAGTACTCCCGGCCCGCACCGTGCGGCGCGGAGTG
>NZ_JBMCZA010000197.1:8285-12770 GCF_048654705.1 Nocardioides sp. CPCC 206348 | reverse complement strand
GTGAACGTGCGCCGGGCCCGAGAGCGCGAGTACTCCCGCCCCGCACCGTGCGGCGCGGAGTTGAGCGCCAGCTTGTTGCCGAGCCCGCTGACGACGTACGACGCCGTCCCCATCGAACCCGGGATCAGCCCCGGCCGCCCGAGCTCGGCGTTGATCGCGCCCTTGCGGGAGAGCCACACCTGCTTGTTGAAGTGGGTCTCCTGCTCGGTGTAGTTGTGGTGGCAGTTGATCTCCTCGCACCGCTCCACGTCGTCGACCGACCCGAGTCCGACCCAGTCGGCGAACTGCCGCACGACCCGGTCCATCATCTCCTCGCGGTTGAGCAGCGCGTAGAGCTGCGCCCACCGCATCTCGCGGATGTAGGCCCAGAACTCGTCGGTGCCCTCGGCCAGGTAGGCGAGGTCCTTGTCGGGCAGCGGGATCCACCACTTCTCGCACAGGTCGCGCGCGACCTTGATGTGCTTCTGGGCGATCTTGTTGCCCACGCCCCGTGAGCCGGAGTGCAGGAACAGCCAGACCCGCTGCTCCTCGTCGACGGTGACCTCGATGAAGTGATTGCCGGATCCGAGCGTTCCCAGCTGCAGCTCCCACCGGCTCGCGTAGCGGCCCGGCTCGAAGCCGGCTTCGCTCGCCGCGGCAGCGAGCTGCTCGAGCCGCTGCTCGGTGTGGGGTCGGCTGACCTTGCGGTTGGCCGCGCCGGCTGAGAGCGGGATCGCCCGCTCGATGGCTTCGCGCAGCGGACGCCGATCGGTCGGCAGCTGGTCGGCGGTGAACTGGGTGCGCACGGCGATCATGCCGCAGCCGATGTCGACGCCGACCGCGGCCGGGATGATGGCGCCGAGGGTCGGAATGACCGAACCCACCGTCGCCCCCAGGCCCAGGTGGGCGTCGGGCATCAGCGCGAGGTGCGGGAAGATGAACGGCATCGTCGCCGTCGTCACCGCCTGGTCGCGCGTGCCCTGCTCGAGGATCGAAGCCCAGTTGATGAGCTTCGGCGTGATCTTCTCCATCGTGGTTTCCTCTGGTCTGCCTTTCTGGTTCTCGTCGACCCGCACACGCGGGCCAACCGATCACGTTAGGTCCGCGGAAATGCCTTGCACACGGCATTTACCGACGCGTACGGCAGGATGGAGCCCGTGAGTGCAGAAGAAGCGCGGGCCGAGCTCCACCGTCTCCGGTCGAGCATCGACAACCTCGACGCCGCCCTCGTGCACCTGCTCGCGGAGCGGTTCAAGTGCACCGAGCAGGTGGGCCAGCTGAAGGCGAAGGCCGGCATGCCGCCCGCGGACCCGGCGCGCGAGTCGGTGCAGATCGCCCGCCTCCGTTCGATGGCGGAGAGCTCCGGGCTGGACCCGCACTTCGCCGAGAAGATCCTCAACGTGATCATCGCGGAGGTCATCCGCAACCACGAGCAGTTCGCCGAGGACGCCGAGGTCTGATCGTTCAGCGCGTCTCGTCGAGCACCCCGCGGATCCACTCGGGCGTCGCCGCGAACGATGACGGGTGCTGCGGGTCGATGACGAGTACGTCGTACTGCTCGGCCACCAGGGCGAGGACGCCGGCTGCCGGACGCTGCTGTACGTCGACGGCCTTTCCCTCGTAGAAGGCGGCGAGCCGGGTGCTGTCGGTGAAGGCCAGTGCGACGCGCTCGCCCCGGCCGTTGCGGATGTGGGTCGGTGCCGTGCCGTCGCCGCCGGGGTCGACCACGACCAGCAGGTCGGCCGTGAGCAGGAGGCGCAGCACGTGGGTGTACGTGTCGTCGTTCTGCTCGGCGCGGTACGCGTCCATCGCGGGTTGCACGTCGGGGGCGGCGATGACCACCTTCGTCGTGATCAGTGCCTGTCCGGCAGGGACCCAGCGCTTGAGGTAGGAGAGGTTGGCCAGCGGAATCCAGGCGCCGATGCCCGGGTGGTCCAGCACGATGCCGCTGACCCCTCGTTGGGCGTACGACGCCAGCCAGTCGAGTGCAGCCGGCATCGGAACGCCCAGGACCGTGCCCTCGCCAGCCGCCGCCTGCGCCCGTGCCTGGTTGCTGTAGACGGCGATGAGCGAGCCGACGCCCTCGAGCTGCAGGCCCGTCGGCCGCGGCTCCTCGGTCGTGCCGTTGTTCACGACGAACCAGAGGCCGAGCCGGGCAGCGGCCTCCCACAGCGCCATCTCGGCCGCCTGGTCCCCGGGAGCGGCGCGACGGGCGTCGTTGCGGCGGTCGAGTTCCTCGATCAGGACGGGTGCGTTGTCGGTCATGCGGACCACCGTGCCCACGAGCCGCGGCGTCAATCTGCTCCGTCGCGCACGTCCGCCAACCGTCCACAGGCATTCCTGTGGCGGTTCCTCCTCCACAGGACCGGTGGCGCCGTGGTTCGGATGTCCGACCTGTCGGCGAACGTCCCTGGTCCGGCACGCGGAGCAGGAGGAGCAGATGACAGATCGGCATGACGTACGGGCGGTGCGTGAGGCATGGCAACGGCTGCTGTGGCGGGCGACGGAAGTGAGACGGCAGCCGACCGCGGAGTCAGACCGGCTGGCGCTGTGGTCGGTGTCAGTCGTTGATCCCGCCGGGGAGCAGATCCTGCTCGAGGTGATCGCTGGCGCCTGGTCGCAGGGCTGGCAACCCGGCGAACTGGTGCACGTCGTGGCGCGGAAGGCCGACCGGATCGCGGCGCGACTCGTCGATCTCGCGATCGTTGCCGACCACGACCGCCGCACGTCCCAGGTGATCGACCCGCGCTGGCAGGCCCAGATCGACCGGCTGGACAGCCGGGGCGAGTCGACCCGCCACGACTGGCTGCGCCAGTGGCGACGGCGGGAAGGACTGGATCGGCGGCGGTGCTACGACGCGGTCGGGGCTGCATGGCGAGTGCTCTCCCGGTTGCCGCAACTTCCCCTGCTCATCCCGCCGCCCGGGGTCGATCCCTCGTTGGTCGCGACGGGTGCCCCGATGCTTGCCGCCGCGGCGGACCCCCTGCTCGACCGGATTCGCAAGCTCCTGGCCAAGGCGGAGTCGACCACCTTCGAGGCCGAAGCAGAACTGTTGACGGCGAAGGCCCAGGAGTTGATGGCCAGGCACGCCGTGGATCGAGTCCGGCTCGAACAGTGCCCGGCGGGAGATGAGCCGTGCATGACGCGAGTGCTGCTCGAACCGCCGTATGTCGTGGTGAAGGGGGCGCTGCTTGCTGCCGTTGCTGATGCCAACAGGTGCCGGGCGATCGGGATCAACGGCCTCGACCTGAGCGTCGTCGTCGGTCATGCCGACGACCTCGCTGCCGTCGAGGTCCTGTTCACCTCGCTGCTCGTGCAGGTCGGCCGTGCGCTCGCCGAGGCCGCCCGCAACGCCGTTGCAGGGGACCGGTCCCGGACCTCTGCCTTCCGTCGCTCTTTCCATCTCGGATTCGCGTCGAGGATCGCGGAGCGTCTGGCCGCGGCGAACGGCGCTGTCCTGGCCGAGGCCGGGGCTGTCGCTTCGCTCCCTGTGCTCCGGAGTCGGGCGCGGGCGGTCGATGACACGGTCGAGCGCCTGTTCGGAGGCGCGTTGACCGAGAGCAGGATCGGCGGCCGCCATGACGCATGGGGTGCGGCCCAAGGACGGTCGGCCGCTGATCTCGCCCTACTCAACGCTGGCGAGCTGTCTGCGTGAGGAGGCACCATGGAACCCATGACCACCCCGACTCTCGGCCCGGGGCACACGCGCGACGACTACTACGCGTTGCCCGATGACGGACTGCGTTACGAACTGCTCGACGGCGAGATCACCGTGGTCCCCGCACCCTCCTACGACCACCAGCGGATGTCGGCTGAGCTCCACATGGCTCTGCACGCGGCCCGGCCCGAGGGCCTGGTCGTGCTTGCGGCGCCCTTCGATGTCGAGCTCGAGGTCACGTCCGTCGTCCAGCCCGACCTGATGGTGGTGGGACGCCACGTGCCGGAGCAGCGCGGACTGATGGAGCCACCGTTGCTCGTCGTCGAGATCCTCTCGCCGAGCGGGCGTGGCCGCGACCAGGTGCGGAAGAAGCGGCTCTACGAACGTGCCGGTGTGCCGTCGTACTGGATCGTGGACCCCGAGGTTCCCAGCCTGACGGCGTGGGAGCTGCGCGACGGGCGCTACGAGGTCGCGGCGCTGGTCTCTGGCGACGAGGAGTGGATCGCACGGGCGCCGTACGCCGTCCGGATCGTTCCGGCGGAGTTGTACGCCTGAAAGTTCCCGGGTTCGCCATCCGCGAACAACGGAACAGCACGAACCCGGAATGCATTGGAAGGTGCATGACGAACCCTGTGCAGCTTCCCGTGCTGTTCCTCTCCGACGTGGTGGTGCTTCCCGGGATGGTGGTGCGCGTCGAGCTCGACGAGCCGGCCCGGGCCGCCATCGACGCCGCCCAGCTCGCCGCCCGTGAGTCGGGCGACCCCGCCCAGGTCCTGGTCGCCCCGCGCCTCGAGGACCGCTACGCGTCGTACGGCGTCGTGGCGAGCATCGAGAAGGTCGGCCGGTTC
>NZ_JBMCZA010000197.1:4178-8221 GCF_048654705.1 Nocardioides sp. CPCC 206348 | reverse complement strand
GGTCGACGACGCCGTGCGTGCGCTGGCCGACGAGTACAAGCAGCTCGTCGTCGGTCTCCTGCACCGCCGCGAGGCCTGGCAGGTCGCGGACAACGTGACCCGGATCGAGGACCCGGCGACGCTCGCCGACACGGCCGGGTACGCGCCGTACCTCAGCGACGACCGCAAGCGGCAGCTGCTCGAGACGCCTGCCGTGGCCGAGCGCCTGCAGCTCCTCGTCGACTGGACCCGTGACTTCGTCACCGAGTCCGAGGTCAGCGAGAAGATCGAGTCGGACGTCCGGGAGTCCCTGGAGAAGTCGCAGCGGGACTACCTGCTGCGCCAACAGCTCGCCGCGATCCGCAAGGAGCTCGGTGAGGGCGAGGCCGACACCGATGACTACCGCAGCCGGGTCGAGGCCGCCGACGTGCCCGACCACGTTCGCGAGGCGCTGCTGCGCGAGGTCGACAAGCTCGAACGGGCCAGCGACCAGAACCCCGAGGCCGGCTGGATCCGGACCTGGCTCGACACGGTGCTCGACCTGCCGTGGTCGGTCCGGACCGAGGACGACACGGACGTCGTCGCTGCTCGCGCGGTCCTCGACGCCGACCACCACGGGCTCGACGAGGTGAAGGACCGGATCACGGAGTACCTCGCCGTACGTGCCCGTCGGGAGGAGCGTGGCCTCGATGTCGTCGGCGGCCGCGGCTCCGGTGCCGTGATCCTGCTGGCCGGTCCTCCGGGAGTCGGCAAGACGTCGCTCGGTGAGTCCGTCGCCCGTGCCCTCGGGCGCAACTTCGTCCGCGTCGCCCTCGGCGGTGTCCGGGACGAGGCCGAGATCCGGGGCCACCGGCGGACGTACGTCGGCGCCCTGCCCGGTCGCGTCGTACGCGCCATCAAGGAGGCCGGTTCGATGAACCCGGTCGTGCTCCTCGACGAGATCGACAAGGTCGGTTCGGACTACCGCGGTGACCCCGCGGCGGCGCTGCTCGAGGTCCTGGACCCCGCGCAGAACCACACGTTCCGCGACCACTACCTCGAGCTCGACCTCGACCTGTCGAACGTGCTGTTCATCGCGACCGCCAACGACATCGGCCAGATCCCCGCGGCGTTGCTGGACCGGATGGAGCTGGTCACCCTCGACGGCTACACCGAGGACGACAAGGTCGCGATCGCCCGGGACTTCCTGGTGCCGCGGCAGCTCGAGCGCGCCGCGCTCGGCACCGACGAGGTGACCATCAGCGACGAGGCACTGCGCGAGATCGCGTCGAACTACACCCGCGAAGCCGGTGTCCGCCAGGTCGAGCGGCTGCTCGCCAAGGCCTTCCGCAAGGCCACCGCCCGTCTCGCGTCTGGCGAGGTGGACCGCGTCGACATCGGCCTCGACCAGCTCAACGACCTCATCGGGCGTCCCCGGTTCACGCCGGACGTCCAGGAGCGGACCTCCGTCCCCGGTGTCGCCACCGGTCTCGCCGTGACCGGCATGGGCGGTGACGTGCTGTACGTCGAGACGTCGGTCGCCGAGGGCGAGGCCGGCCTGACGGTCACCGGTCAGCTCGGTGACGTGATGAAGGAATCGGCCCGGATCGCGCTCTCCTGGGTGCGCTCGCACGCCGCCGAGCTCGGTGTCCCGGCCTCCGCCTTCGAGCGGTCGCTGCACGTGCACTTCCCGGCGGGTGCGATCCCGAAGGACGGCCCGTCGGCCGGCGTCACGATGGTGACGGCGCTGGTGTCGCTGCTGACCGGCCGCCCCGTGCGGTCCGACGTGGCGATGACCGGCGAGGTCACCCTCTCCGGTCGCGTGCTCCCGATCGGCGGCGTGAAGCAGAAGCTGCTCGCCGCGCAGCGGGCCGGGGTCACGGACGTGTTCATTCCCGAACGCAACCGGCCCGACCTGGACGACGTACCGGCGGAGATCCTGGAGCAGCTGACGGTGCACCCGGTCGGCCACGTGACCGAGATCCTCGGCCTGGCGCTGGTCGCCGCGGAGGAACAGGCCGTCAGCGCGGCCTGATCAGACCTGGTCCGCTGACGCGTCCAGGTCGTCGGCGTCGACGATCCGGTACGCGTACCCCTGCTCGGCCAGGAACCGCTGGCGGTTCTGGGCGAAGTCGGCGTCGACGGTGTCGCGGGAGACGATCGTGTAGAACCGCGCGATCTTCCGCTCACCGTCGGGGCCGGGTTCCCCGGGCCGCAGCAGGCGGCCGAGGCGCTGGGCCTCCTCCTGGCGGGAACCGAACGAGCCGGAGACCTGGATGGCGACCTCGGCGCTGGGCAGGTCGATCGAGAAGTTCGCGACCTTCGACACGACCAGCAGTCCGACCTCACCACTGCGGAACGCCTCGAACAGTCGCTGGCGTTCCTTGACCGGGGTGGCGCCCGTGATGACGGGGGCGTCGAGGGCCTGGGACAGCTCCTCGATCTGGTCGAGGTACTGGCCGATCACGAGCGTCGGCTGGTTGGCGTGGCGCGCGACCAGGTCGCGGACGACCCGGATCTTCTCTGGCGTGCACGCGGCCAGGCGGTAGCGCTCCTCGGCCTCGGACGTCGCGTAGACCATCCGCGCGGAGTCGGTCAGGCTGACGCGCACCTCGATGCAGTCGGCCGGGGCGATCCAGCCCTGCGCCTCGATGTCCTTCCACGGGGCGTCGTACCGCTTCGGGCCGATCAGCGAGAACACGTCGCCCTCGCGGCCGTCCTCGCGCACGAGTGTGGCGGTCAGGCCGATCCGGCGACGCGCCTGGAGGTTGGCCGTCATCCGGAAGATCGGTGCGGGCAGCAGGTGCACCTCGTCGTACACGATCAGGCCCCAGTCGCGGGCGTCGAAGAGCTCGAGGTGCGGGTAGATGCCCTTCCGCTTGGTCGTGATGACCTGGTACGTCGCGATGGTGACCGGCCGGATCTCCTTGACGGTGCCGGAGTACTCGCCGATCTCGTCTGCGGTCAGCGACGTGCGCTTGACCAGCTCGTCCTTCCACTGCCGCGCGCTGACCGTGTTGGTGACCAGGATCAGCGTGGTGGCCTGCGCCTGCGCCATGGCGGCCGCGCCGACGATGGTCTTGCCCGCTCCGCACGGCAGTACGACGACCCCGGAGCCGCCGTTCCAGAACGACTCGGCGGCCTCGCGCTGGTAGGTGCGCAGCTCCCAGTCGTCCTCGGTGAGGTCGATCGCGTGGGCCTCGCCGTCGACGTACCCGGCATAGTCCTCGGCCGGCCAGCCGAGCTTCAGCAGCGCCTGCTTGAGGTTGCCCCGCTCGGAGGGGTGGACTGCCACGGAGTCGGGGTCGAGGCGCTCGCCGAGCATCCCGGCGATCTTCTTGGCGCGCAGGACCTCTTCGAGCACGGGTCGATCGGTCGACGTCAGCACGAGGCCGTGGACGGGGTGCTTCTCGAGCTTCAGCCGGCCGTAGCGCGCCATCGTCTCCGCGACGTCGACCAGCAACGCGTGCGGGACGGCGTAGCGCGAGAAGCTGAGCAGGGTGTCGACGACCTGCTCGGCGTCGTGACCGGCGGCGCGGGCGTTCCACAGGCCGAGCGGCGTGAGCCGGTAGGTGTGGATGTGTTCGGGGGAGCGCTCGAGCTCTGCGAAGGGGGCGATCGCCTTGCGGCACTCGGCCGCCTGCGGATGGTCGACCTCCAGCAGCAGGGACTTGTCCGACTGCACGATCAACGGTCCGTCTGTCACCGCACGAGACTACGCGACCGGAACGACCCGACTGATCCGGTGCACGGCGTAGGTCCGCTCGGCGTCGGGGTCGTCGGCCTCCGCGTCCTGGTCGCGAGCGGTCAGCCGGCCGCCTTCGACGGCGAGGGGTGCGACGGCGCGCTCGCTCACGACGCCCTGGTTGTCGGTGAACCCGATGAGTACGACGCCGCGCCGCTCGATGGCTTCCCGGAGGGCGGACAGCACGCCACCGCCGGGCGCCGAGGCCGAGGCCGGCCGGTTGCGGGCCGCTGCGTCGCCCTCCCGAAGGTTCGACACGGCCGTGACCACGTGGGCCGACTGGCGAGCCGCGGCGCGCGCCGGGTCCGCCGAGTCGCGGGTCCGTGGTGACCGGGCCCGG
>NZ_JBMCZA010000197.1:676-4151 GCF_048654705.1 Nocardioides sp. CPCC 206348 | reverse complement strand
CCTTCGACGACCGGCGCGACACCGAGGTCGCGCAGCCGGGGCAGCAGCACGTCGATCGGCACGTTCGAGACCAGCACCGTCGGCGCGATCCGCTGGAGGCCCAGCCCGACGGCGCGCGGGTCGCCGATCAGCCCGGCGAGGGCAGCCTCGTCCTCGGACCTGATGAACGACGACGCGACCCCGACGCGCAGTCGGCCGAAGCTGCGCACGACGTCGTCGATCAGGTAGCTCAGCGGCTGGGGCACGGGCGTCCGGGACGCCGCGAGCAGGAAGGCCTGGAGCTCGGCGCCGGTCCAGCCGACGTCCAGTCCGCGCCGCACCGAGTCCGGCGTGAACCGGTAGACCGTCGCCGCTCCGTGGGACTCGATGTCCGCGACCTGGTTGAGGCGGCGGGCGAGGTCCGGTTCGAGCGGCCCGGGGGCCACGGCGGTCAGGTCGGCCTGGATGAGGACGTGGTCGACGGGCGGCGGCAACAGGGCGGCCAGCTCCGGGGCGGGGTCGTCCCCCGTGACCAGTGCCCGGCCGAACGGCGCGAGGACGTCGGCGCCGGTGACGCCGATGACCGCTGCCTCCGTGATCGCCCACGCAACCAGGTCGGGTCGGGTGCGGGGACGGCGCGGTCGTTCCCACGCCAGCCGGGCGACCAGCGACGGCAGTCCGGTACCGGCGGCCAGGCCGTGCCCCTCGGGGAGCTCGGCCAGTGCAGCGAGCGCCATCGCCTTGGCCTCGGGCATGCCGGAGGCCGACAGCTCGGGCGTCAGCGCGTTCCACGGCTTCTGGTCCGGACCGCGTTCGCCGACCAGCGACGGCAGTCGTGCACTCGTCAGCCAGGCACGGGCGATCACGGACCACTTCTCGGCGGTCGGCAGCTCGCGCCACAGGTCGAACTGCTCCGTCGGCACCCACACCGGGTTGCCGTCGGAGTCGGCGCGGGTGCCGAGCAGGCCGGCCTCGGCCGCCACCTCCACCAGCAGTGCCGCGACCGTGTCGGAGACCTGGAGGTACGTCGCCGTCGCCTTCAGCTCCCGCACGCCGAGTCCGGTGGTGCGCAGGGCGGCCGCCGGTCGCACGCCCCACCACTCGAGCAACGTCTCCATTCGTCGTACGACGTCCGTCGCCGCACCGACGGCAGCGCCCTGCGCCAGGCGGGGGGACCGGGCCTCGGCCGCCACGGGCGGTGGCTCGTCGATGGGGGTGGTCGTCGTCCGACCGTTGCGCAGCACGAGGCCGACCTCGCCCGGCACCATCAGCAGGCCCGGCTGCAGGGACCCGCCGGGCAGCAGCAGGCGGTGCGCGATCAGCAGCTCGGCGGGGGTCTCGGTGTCCTCGGGACGCAAGCCGATCCGGGCGGTGCCGGGCTTCGCCGTACCCCCGTTCGCCACGACGTGGTCCAGGAGCGCGCGGGCCTCCGGGGGCAGCGCGGCGACGACCGGTTCGAGCTCGACGGGGTCCCGGCGGCCGGGGGAGCGGGGCCGCAGGCCGCTCACTCCGGCCTCGCCGCCGCCGAGCATGCTGTCGGCGACACCGGTGAGCGGGCGCAGCCCCTCGGGCGACTCCCAGGCGAGCGCCAGGTCCAGGAGCCGAGTGATCGTCGCGGCCACGAAGGACGGGTCGGCCCACACGATCGAGATCAGTTCGGATTCGGTGGTTTGACCGGCCACCACGAGGGCATCAAGCACGGAGAGTTCGCCCCGGGTGAGTCCATCGAGTGTTCGCGCAATCGAGTTCCTCACCGCGGCGCGCGAGGCGAGTTGACCGAAGTCGTGAGGGGCAGGGGTGGCAAGGTCGGGACGTGCTGCGAGCAGGCGTTGGAGCCGCTCGTCGGGCCACGACCGCAGTTGGTCGGCCAACGACCGGTGTCCGATCGGTCCTGGTGCCACGCTGCTCAAACTACCGACCCCGGGCGCGCTCGCATGACCGGGCGCATGATCGGCGTCGACCAGGTCGAGCTGCACCACGGCTCCGCCACCGATGTCGGGCTGGTCCGCTCGGCCAATGAGGACGCCTACCTGGCGAATCCTCCGGTCTTCGTCGTCGCTGACGGCATGGGCGGACACGACCGCGGCGACGTGGCCAGCGGGATCGTCATCGAGGAGTTCGCCCGCCTCGCCGCCGACGGGTACGACGCAGCGCGCGGCGCCGAGGTGATCGCCTCCACCCTGCAGGCGGTCCAGGACCGGATCCTTGCGTACGACGCCGAGCAGCGCGCCAACGGCGCGCCCGCGTCGTTCTCCGCCGGGACGACTGCTGTGGTCGCCCTGCTGGTCGATTCCGACGACGGCCCGCGCTGGCTGCTGGCCAACGTCGGTGACTCGCGGATCTACCGCCACACCGACGGAGTCCTCGAGCAGGTCAGCGTCGATCACAGCCTCGTCCAGGAGATGGTCGACGCCGGCCAGATCAGTGCCGCGGCAGCCGCCGTGCACCCGAGCCGCAACGTCATCACGCGCGCGCTGGGCGGATCGGCCCTGCCGGGCAGCGTGAGTGGCGAGGCCGACTTCTTCCTGATGCCACTGGCCGCGGCCGAGCGGCTGCTGCTGTGTTCCGACGGGGTCAGCGGGATGGTCTCCGACGAGCAGATCGGGGCGATCCTGGGCGGCTGTGAGGACCCCCGGGACGCTGCCGAACAGCTCGTCGCGGCGGCCCTGAGCGCAGGTGGCCACGACAACGCCACCGCAGTCGTCGTGGATGTGGTGGGATTGACCCACACAGATCCGTACGACTCCGATGCGCAGCGGGTGAGTCTGGAGCAGAAGTTGGGAGCTCTCCCATGAGCGAGATCGCCACGGGCGCCACCGGCGCCTGGTCCTACCGAGCTGGATCCTGGTTCGCGGTGTTCGGGAGCAAGGTCACGATCCTGCTGCCCGAGTCGCAGAAGGACCAGGTTGTTTCCCTGTGGTCCCTGGTCGACGGCGGCGCCGGTTTCGACGAGGTGCTCGACGGTCTGCTCGCCTCCGGCTTGAGCAGGATCCCGGGCTTCGTCCTGGTGAGTACCGATGACGGCCCCACCCGGATCCTGCTGCGCGGCCAGGGCGTCACGGCGTCGCTCACCGGTGCCGGCGAGGACGTCGCGCTGGACGGCGCCGCGAGCCACACGTGGGTGGAGCGTGCTGTCGAGGGCGTCACCGCACTGACCGTGACCGTTCCCGGCGACGCCGACGACGACTCCGCAGACTTCCCGATCCTCGGTGGACTGGTCCGCGTCGGGCGCATCGACCGGCCGGCAGCGCAGGCCCCGTCGACCGGCAGCGCGATGACCGACGCCGCTGAGGACGTGCCGATGGTTGCTGCCGTGGACGGGCACGCCGACGACTCCCCGGTCGAGACGCCGGAGGAGATGGCCGAGGAGGACATGGTGGCCGAGGGCGGCCCGGTGGACGGAGGGCCGGTCGACCACGCTCACGGCGACTCGCTTGCCGGTGGACTGGTGGCTGGTGGACTGGTGGCCGGTGGACTGGTGGCCGGTGGCGCCGCC
>NZ_JBMCZA010000197.1:340-666 GCF_048654705.1 Nocardioides sp. CPCC 206348 | reverse complement strand
GAGGAGGACATGGTGGCCGAGGGCGGCCCGGTGGACGGCGGGCCGGACGACGACGCTGACGGCGACTCGCTTGCCGGTGGACTGGTGGCCGGTGGACTGGTGGCTGGTGGACTGGTGGCGGGTGGACTGGTGGCTGGTGGCGCCGCGCCCGACGTCGAGGCACCCTGGGAGCCGCCGCCGCCCCCGTCCTTCGGTGGTGCCCACCTGGCCCCCGAACCCGAGACCACGATGGAGCCGGCCGACGCGGACCTGGACGACGCCCCCGTCGAGGGCGACGTCATGGACGAGTCCGTCGCCGATGCTGCGATGGCCGAAGAGGCCGTGGG
>NZ_JBMCZA010000197.1:149-236 GCF_048654705.1 Nocardioides sp. CPCC 206348 | reverse complement strand
GACCCGCTGGGCGAGGTCCCGCCGTCCCTCGACGTGCCCGTGGAGGCGCCGGCGGATGCTCCGGACCACGCGGCACCCGACGGGTGG
>NZ_JBMCZA010000197.1:0-139 GCF_048654705.1 Nocardioides sp. CPCC 206348 | reverse complement strand
CAGCGAGATGGACAGCGCTGCGCAGGACGTGGGGGCCGAGGCCTCGCCGTTCGACGAAGGTCCGGCCACCGAGGTCATGGACCCCGTGGCCGGCAACCCGCTGACCGATCCGCTGGCCGATCCGCTGGCCGATCCGCTG
>NZ_JBMCZA010000196.1:46259-50544 GCF_048654705.1 Nocardioides sp. CPCC 206348 | reverse complement strand
GCCCGTCCGACGGCGCGCGCGACGCTGGCTGCGGCAGCCCGCAGGTCGGCGTCGGGTGCGACCACCGTGACCGCGGGTCCCACCGGCACGACCGTGACCGGCACCAGCGAGCGCGCACTCACGGCGCTGATCCGTGCGGCGGCCGCCGCGGTGCCGAAGACACAGACCCGGTCCACGGGAGCCGCCGCGAGCGCCGACGTCGTGGCGTCGTCGCCGGTCAGCACCTGGAGCAGGGGGACGTCGGCGCGGAGGAGATCGGCATAGGCGAGCAGCGCCGACTCGTGGCCGAACGCCGGCTTGAGGACGACCGCATTGCCCGAGGCGAGGGCGTTGACCACCGCGCTCGACGGGCCGTAGAGCGGAGCGTACGGCGACGCGATCACCGCGACGACACCCTCGGCCGCGTAGCTGGTCCGGGTGGCCAGCTCCGGGTTCAGCAGTCCGGCGCCCTGTGCCGTCGCGCTGAGCACGCGGGCAGCATTCGCCTCGACCCACTTCAGGTGCTCGATGCTCTGGAGCACCTCGAGCATCGCTTCGTCGATCGACAACCCACTCTCATGATGGAGCGATCCGGCGAGGTCGTCCGAGGCGCGCCACAGGCGGCCACGCCAGGCACGGAGCAGCCGGACCCGCTCGGCCACGGAGGTGGACGCCCAGTGGTCACCCGCCGCGTGGGCGACACGGACCACGTCGGCGACGTCGTCAACCTCGGCGTGATCGGCGTGATCGCGTGCTTCGAAGCCCATGCACAACAGGATGTCACCTCCGTACGACGAAGGGTCGGCCCCGTGCGGGACCGACCCTTCCTCATCGTTGGTCGAGGAGGTTGGTCTCGAGACGGGCCGTCAGACGGCCCTCCTCGACCTCCGGCCGAGCGAGACCGCTACGGAGTGGCCGTGTCGACGTACACGAACGTCGAGTTCGGTGCGCCGTCGTACCCGAGCAACCCGAAGTAGTGGGCGCCCGGGTCGAGGCCGGTCCACGACACGTCGAAGGACGTGTCGCCCCCGGTCGTGACCGGCACCGGGTTGGGGTCGACAGCCAGGTTGCCGACCGACGGACTGCCGCCGAGATCGTAGACCCGCAACGAGTAGGACACCGGAGCACCCTGGTCGCCGGCGGCGAACGCATCGACCTCGACGATGTAGGTGCCGGCCGGTGCGCCCTCGAGCGAGAACGTCTCGCCCGGGGACGGCGTGGCTGCCTCGCCGGCGACCGCGAAGATCGTGCCCGGGTCGCAGGACGCGGCGGCGTACACGAACATGTCGAGGTCGCTGGTCTGGTCGGGAGCGACGAGGTCGAACTGGGCCAGGTCGTTGCCGTCACCGATCGTGACGCACTCCAGGGCGTAGTCCCCGACGGCCAGGGCGCCCTCGGCGACCTGGCCCTTCACGAGGCCGGCCGTCGACACCTGCAGGTCACCGGTGAACCCGCCGGTGATCGGCACGTTCGTGGAGCCGTCGGTGCCGGTGCCGGCGATCGACGTCGGCGCCTTCACCGACACCGGGCGCAGGGCCACGGGCAGGCGGACGGTGGTCGGTCCGGTCAGCGTCACGTGGCCGAAGGCCCACTGGCTGAGCGGCGCCGTGGTGCGTTCGAACCTGAACCCGACCGTGGTCTCCTGGCCGGCCTTCTTCGCACTCACCGAGGAGCGGCTGGCGGTGCTCTTGAAGCCGGGCACCTCGACCTTCACCTTCCAGGTGCCCTTGCGGGCGGCCGTGAAGGTCCGCTTCAGGGTGACCTCGGTCATCACGTGGCCCTCGGCGAGCGAGGGCAGGTTGACGGCGTTCGGCTCGATCGCCGGCACGCCGGTGTCGAGGCCCAGGCCGGTGATGTAGCCGTACCACTGCTCCCAGTCCGACAGGACGAACAGGCCCGGGTCGAGGAAGGCCTTGGCGTTGACGTGGCCGGCGCCCTGCGCGAACAGGTCGTTCGACCTGCCACCCGACGCGGTCTTCAGGTCGGTCGCGGTCGTCATCATGGCCGACTTGATCTGCATCGGCGACCACTTCGGGTGCTCGCCCTGGATGAGCGCAGCGAGCCCGGCGATGTGCGGAGCCGACATCGACGTACCGGAGTAGAGGTCGTAGTCGCGGCCGTGGTTGGACGGCGGCGCGACGGCGGCCAGCACGCTGACTCCGGGCGCGGAGATGTCCGGCTTCAGCAGGTCGCTGTCGTCGGACGCGGCCGGGCCACGCGAGGAGAAGCCGGCGATCTGCGGCACGGGCGTCACGGTGCCGGTCAGGTTGCCGAGCTCGAACCGCGCGGTCGCGCTGGCACCGGCGGACTCGAGGTAGTCGTAGACCTTCGGAGCGTCGACGTGCGAGACGTGGATCGTCGGCACGGCGTGGAAGTCGGCGTCCAGGCTGCCCTCGGTGATGTTGGCGAGGACGACGCCCACGCCACCCGCACGCTTCACCTCCTCGCTCTTCACGACCCGGTCGTAGACGCCGCGCTGGCAGACCACGATGGTGCCGGCGACCTTGGCCGGGTCCAGGCTGTTCGGCGGGCACAGCGCCGTGTCGGGCGCCGAGCCGTTGCCGACCTCGGCGGCGTCGACCAGCTTGGTGGCCGGCAGCGCGGTCCGGCTGATCGAGGCACCGACGAGCTCCTGGCCGTCGCCCAGGACGACGGTGTTCTCGAAGCTGGTGTGCGTGCTCGCCGCCACCGTGGTCACCCACGGGCTGTTGTGCGCGACGGTCGAGGCACCCGGGCCCTCGTTGCCGGCAGAGGCAGCCACGAAGACGCCTGCCTCGGCCGCGCCTTCGAAGGCGATCTCGGCGGCTTCCAGGACGGTGTCGGTCGGACCGGAGATCGAGTAGTTGAGGACGTCGACACCGTCGGTCACGGCCTGCTCGATCGCGGCGACGAGGTCGGACGTCGTACCGGACGCGCGACCGTCGGGGGTGGCCCACAGGGCCTTGTAGACGGCGATCTTGGCCGCCGGGGCGACACCGCTGATGCTGCCGAAGTCCACGCCCTCGGTGGAGACGTCCTTGACCGGGTTGCCCGCGGAGGTCGACGCCGTGTGCGAGCCGTGGCCGTTGCCGTCGCGCGCCGAGATGTAGTCCTCCTCGATGGTGCGGCTCTCGCCGTACCCCTCGACGAAGGAGCGGGCCGAGATCAGCTTGGTGTTGCAGTTGGCGAGGGTGAACTCCTCGCCGGTCTCGCACTCACCGCGGAACAGGTTGCCGTCGGACTTCTTCATCGACGTGATCGAACCGGTGATCTTCGTGCCCCACCTGCCCTGCGGGTCGGCGGTCAGGGGGCTGCCCTTGAACGACTTCGACTCGGGCCAGATGCCGCTGTCGATCACGCCGACGACGACGCCTTCGCCTGCCTTGTCCTGGCCGCCGGTCTGCTTCCAGACGCCTTTCTTGCCGGAGAGGCCGAGGAAGTCGGGGGTGTTCCACGTGTCGGCGTAGACGATCGAGTCCTTCTGGACCGTCAGCACCCGACGGTCCGTGGCGAGCTCGGTCGCCTGCTTGGCCGTCAAGTCGGCGACGAAGCCGTTGGCCGAGATCGTGTAGTGCACCTTGACGTCGAAGCCGAGGTCCGTGCCCAGCTTGTCGTGGGTGGCCCTCAGCTTCTTCGTGTACGACGCCACGCCGGCGCCCTTCGCATCGAACTGTTCGCCCGCGGCGGCGCGGGTCGGGTTGGCCGTGGACGCGGGTGGAGCCGCGAGCATCACGACGTAGCGCCCGGCCTTGTAGCGGGTCAGGTCGGCCCTGGCTGCTGACTGGCCCTCGCCGTCAGCGGCACCGGGGCCCGGGTCGCTGGGATCGGCCAGCGCCGGTGCGCCGAGGGCGACGGTGAGTCCGAGCGTCGCCGCGAGGGCGAGCACGAGGAGCGGGGGAAGGCGGCGTGCGCGGTCGCGCGTGCGCAGGACGTGCATGGGGGTCCTCCGGGTCCGAGAGGGATGCGACAGGGTGGGGGTCCTGTCGTGAGGCGGAGATCGTTCCGCCTCCGTCACCCAAGCGGCGAAGATCCGCCGCGTCAAGGGCCTGCGGCCGGACGATTCGAATTCCGCCGTCGCTGCGATCAGGCAGCGACGACCGCCACGACCGCGGCCCGGTGCTCCGGATCCGACCAGCGGCGGGCGGCGCGCACGATCCGGACGGTGGAGACGACCAGCAGGACGGCGGCGACCGCGAGCATCGGGCGCGGCCGCTCGATGGCAGCGAGCGTGGCGAAGAAGAGTCCCGTGAACGTGGTGGTCAGGGCGAGCCGGAGCGAGTAGCCGACCATCGTCAGCGGCGGAGCCGGCGTCGCGCGCGCCGAACGG
>NZ_JBMCZA010000196.1:45582-46196 GCF_048654705.1 Nocardioides sp. CPCC 206348 | reverse complement strand
GACGGCCAGTGCCTCGGGCGGTGTCGGCTTCCCGGCGCGGACGGCGCCGAGGGCGATCGTGATCAGGGCAGCGCCGAGCAGCACCTCGGCGAGCACCCAGGCCCTCGCGACCAGCACCGTGCGTGGCGCGACCGGCAACGTCTCGCGCCACAGCATCCCGCGGCCGTCGAGGCACCACAGGTTCACGCCGAACAGCAGCACGCAGCCGGATGCCACGAGGCCGGGCAGCAGGATCAGCGTCTCCCACAGGAGACCACCAGCGAGGGCCACCAGGCCCGGGGCGACGGCGAGCAGCAGGGTCCCGCGACGCAGGGGAACACTTCGCCACACCGAGGCGCGGTCGATCCGGATCAACGTGACGAGTCCGGACCGAGGCGTCGTCCGCGCGGCATGGATGCGGGTCTCCTGCTGGCCCTCGTCGCGCGGCATCCGGGTGGCGGCCAGGGTGGCGAGCCGGGCGCCAAGGACCACCAGCGCCACCCCGCCGACCAGCACGACGCCAGCGAGCAGGGCGAGGGACGTCGCGCCGCCGCGTTCGATGGCGGTGGCCGTGATCCGGGCCGGGCCGGAGACGAGGACCTGGCGGACGTCCGGGGTCGCGCCGACGCCCGCGA
>NZ_JBMCZA010000196.1:44010-45544 GCF_048654705.1 Nocardioides sp. CPCC 206348 | reverse complement strand
GAACGCCGCGAGGACCACGCCGGACCCACTCGACGCCCCAGGCCACGGCCTGGCCGAGGGCGGTGGCCGCCACCACCCAGGCCAGTGTCAGCAGCTGGACGCCGAGGAGCCGCGACGGACCGGCGACGACCGCCGTGAACCCCAGCAGCAGCCAGGTCTGCAGCAGCCACCCCGTGTTGAGGGGCGCCAGCACCAGGGCGCCGAGGTGGTCGGTGACCGGGCTGATCGGGTGGATCGAGGCCGGGTCGCGGGCGAGCAGCTCGCGTCCCCCGCCACCGGCGACCGCGCTCGCCACACTGATCGCCACCACGGCGCCGAGGGCAGCCGGCAGGGCGCGCGCGGCCCGGGAGATCGTGTCCGGGTCGAGGGTGACCCACGCGGGCACGGTCGCCGACAGCACGGTCACCACGGCGAAGACGGCCAGCGCCACCACGACGGCCCGTGGGCGACGCAGGGTCGCGGCCCGGAACCACAGCAGGTGCCGCACGTCCGCGACGGCACGGCTGACGTCGCTCAAGCGATCAGGCCCCCAGCGATCGGGCCCCCAGCGATCGGGCCCGACACGATCAGGCGAGGAGAGCGCGGTACGCACGCGCCCCGTCCTCGCCCGCCATGAAGCCGGACGAGATGGTCGCCATCCGCGTCCCGCCACGGAGGACGGCGACCTCGCCGCACACCTGGACCGCGAGGTCGCGCAGGTGCGTGGAGACGAGCACACCGGCACCACGGGCGCGGGCGTCCTCGATCACCTCGAACGTGGCCTTGACACCGACCGGGTCGACCCCGTCGAACGGTTCGTCGAGCAGCAGCACCGACGGCTCGTGCAGGGCCGCGAGCACCACGCTCAGGCGTCGCGACATGCCGTGGCTGAAGCCCGCGGTCACCCGGTGGGCCACGAGCCCGAGGTCGAAGCGCTCGAGCAGCGCCTTCGCCCGCGACTCCCAGCCCTCGAGGTTGCGCAGTCGCGCGCTCAGCTGCAGGTGCTCCCACGGCGTCGCGCGCGGCACCAGGCCGCCGACATCCGGGCAGTACCCGACGACACGCTTCGCCTCGAGCGTCGCGTCGCGGACGTCGTACCCACCGACGAAGGCAGTGCCCTCGGTCGGCGGCACCACGCCGGCCAGCACGCGCATCGTCGTGGACTTGCCCGCGCCGTTGCGGCCGAGCAGCGCCATCGCCTGGCCCGGCTCGACGTTCAGATCCACGCCCGTCACCGCTTCTACCGTGCCGAACTGCACCCGCAGGCCGGACACCTCGATCGCGGTGTGGGTCTCCCTCCCCATCACGAGTCCACTGTCCGGCCGATTCGGCCAGAAGACCAGAGGCCGGGACCAAATCGGGCCGAGCGTCCTGCCCGGGTAGTCCGTTCGGGCCGGTCCCGGCGACCGATCAGGTGTGTTGCGGGAAGCCCAGGTTCAGCCCGCCGTGCGAGGGGTCCAGCCAGCGCGAGGTGACGGCCTTCTCGCGGGTGAAGAACTCGACACCCTGCGGTCCGTAGGCCTTGGCGTCGCCGAAGATGGACGCCTTCCAGCCA
>NZ_JBMCZA010000196.1:39252-44000 GCF_048654705.1 Nocardioides sp. CPCC 206348 | reverse complement strand
CGCGAGGTGACGGCCTTCTCGCGGGTGAAGAACTCGACGCCCTGCGGTCCGTAGGCCTTGGCGTCACCGAAGAGGGACGCCTTCCAGCCTCCGAACGAGTGATAGGCGACGGGCACCGGGATCGGGACGTTGATGCCGACCATCCCGACCTCGACCTCCCGCTGGAACCGTCGGGCCGCGCCGCCGTCGTTGGTGAAGATGGCGGTGCCGTTGCCGTAGGGCCCGGCGTTGATCAACGCCACCCCGTCGGCGTACGACGCCACCCGCACCACGGACAGGACCGGCCCGAAGATCTCGTCGGTGTAGACGGTGGAGGTCGTCGGCACCTTGTCGATCAGCGTGGGGCCGAGCCAGAACCCCTCGGCCGCACCGTCGATCTCGACCTCGCGCCCATCGACGACGACCGTGGCGCCGTCGGTCGCGGCGACGTCGAGGTAGCCCGCCACCTTGTCGCGGTGCTCACGGGTGATGAGCGGGCCCATGTCGCAGGAGCGGCGGCCGTCACCGATGACGAGCTTGCCCATCCGGTCGCTGATCCGGCTGATCAGGTCGTCGGCGATCGGCTCGACGGCGACCACGACGGAGATGGCCATGCAGCGCTCACCGGCCGAGCCGAAACCGGCGTTGACCGCGGAGTCCGCGACCAGGTCGAGGTCGGCGTCGGGCAGCACCAGCATGTGGTTCTTCGCACCGCCGAGCGCCTGCACCCGCTTGCCGTGGGAGGTCGCGGTCTCGTAGACGTAGCGCGCGATCGGGGTCGACCCGACGAACGAGATCGATGCGACGTCGGGGTGGGTGAGCAGCGCGTCCACGGCCTCCTTGTCGCCGTGCACGATGTTGAAGACACCGTCGGGAAGGCCCGCTTCCTTGAGCAGTCCGGCCATCCAGTTCGCGACGCTCGGGTCCTTCTCGCTCGGCTTCAGGACGACCGTGTTGCCCGTCGCGATCGCGATCGGGAAGAACCACAGCGGCACCATCGCCGGGAAGTTGAACGGGCTGATGATGCCGACGACGCCGAGGGGTTCCTTGAGCGAGTACACGTCGACATCCGTCGAGACGTTCTGCGAGAACGCGCCCTTGGCCAGCTGCGGCATCGCGCACGCGAACTCGACGACCTCGAGGCCGCGGGCCACCTCGCCCGCGGCGTCCGACAGCACCTTGCCGTGCTCGGAGGTCAGGATCGCGGCGAGCTCGTCCTTGCGGGCGTTGAGCAGCTCACGGAAGCCGAACATCACCTGCTGGCGGCGCGTGATCGACGCCTGCCCCCAGGTCGCGAACGCCTCCTTCGCCACGGCGACCGCATGGGCGACGTCCTCGGCGCTGCCGTAGCGGACATGCTTGGAGACCTGGCCCAGGGCCGGGTCGAACACCTCCCCCGTGCGGGGCGAGACGCCGGCGTCGGGTCCTCCGGCGATCCAGTGGTCGAGAACAGGCAGGGTCGGGTCGATGGCAGTCATCGTGTTCAGAGCTCCTCGTCGAGCAGGGTGAGTACGGCGTCGTACGCCGCCAGGGCCTCGGCCACCTCGTCGGCGGTCACGACACAGGGCGGTACGACATGGATGCGGTTGTCGGCAATGAAGGGGATCAGGCCGCGCTCGAGCAGTGCGGTCTTCGCCCGCCCCACCAGTGCGGGGGGCAGCGGTGCGCGGGTGGCCCGGTCGGCCACGAGCTCGACGGCCCAGAAGACTCCGGTGCCACGGACCTCCCCGACGACCGGGTGCTTCTCGGCCAGGAGGGCGAGACCGGGTCCGATCGACTCCGACCCGATCTTCCTGGCGTGGTCGACGATGCCTTCGTCCTGCATGGCATCGATCGACGCGACGATGGACGCGGCCGCGAGGGGGTGGCCGCTGTAGGTGAGTCCGCCCGGGAAGACCCGGTCGTCGAAGGTCTTCGCGATCGGGTCACTGATGACCACGCCGCCGACCGGCACGTAGCCGGAGTTGACCCCCTTGGCGAACACGATCAGGTCCGGCGTGACGTCGTGGGCGTCGAACGCGAACCACTCCCCGGTCCGCCCGAAGCCGGCCATCACCTCGTCGAGGATCAGGACGATGCCGTGCTGGTCGGCGAGCGCGCGCACGCCGGCGAGGTAGCCCGGCGGCGGCACGAGCACGCCCGCCGTACCCGGCACGGTCTCCAGGAGGATCGCGGCCACGTCGCCGGGGCCCTCGCACTCGATCACCCGACGCAGGTGCTGCAGTGCGCGCTCAGCCTCCTCCTCCGGCGTCGTGGACCAGAACTCCGAGCGGTAGAGGTACGGACCGAACACGTGGACGTGACCTCGGGCGTACTCGTTGGGCAGCCGCCGCCAGTCCCCCGTCGAGACGACCGCCGCGCCGGTGTTGCCGTGATAGGAGCGGTACGTCGACACGACCTTGTCGCGCCCGGTGTGGAGCCGGGCCATTCGGATGGCGTTCTCGTTGGCGTCCGCGCCGCCGTTGGTGAAGAACACCTTGTTGAACCCGTCGGGCGCGTGCGCCGTGATCCGGCGCGCCGCCTCCCCCCGGGCCAGGTTGGCGGTCGCCGGTCCGATCGTGGCCAGGGTGGCCGCCTGCTCCTGGATCGCGGCCACCACGCGCGGGTGCTGGTGCCCGATGTTGACGTTGACCAGCTGGCTGGCGAAGTCGAGGTAGGAACGACCGGAGTGGTCCCAGACCCGGGAACCGAGACCCCCCGCGACGACAAGCGGCGCGAGCGCGGCCTGCGCGCTCCACGAGTGGAAGACGTGCTCCCGATCGAGCTCCGTCGTGAGGGTGTCTCGGTCCTGGGACATGGCTACTTGCCGCCTTCCTTGAGCTCCACGTCGATCGGCTTGAAGCCCGCGCCCTTCGTGTCCACACCGTCCGCCTCGAGCTCGGCGAGTGCCTTCTCGACGTACTCGTTGGTGTGCGACGAGGCCGGCGGCTCCTTGCTGATGATCGACGCGCCCGTCTCGTTCTTCGTGTTGAGCGCGATGTCGACGGTCTGCTTCCAGGCAGCGTCGTCGATGATCCCGACACCGTTGGTGGAGGGCCACAGGAGCTTGTTGACCTCGTTCGTCATCCAGAGCTGGTGGCTGGTGCCGAGCTCGGACCCGGACTCCGCCACGATCCGCGCGCCGTCCTCGGGGTTGTCGCGGACGAACGCCCAGCCCTTGATGGATGCCTTGATGAAGGCAACGGTCTGCTCCTCGTAGGCGGCGTCGGAGAGCTTCTCCGTCTGGGCCCAGATCGCGTCCTGGAGCATGGCCGAACCGACGTCGTTCCAGTCGATGACGTTGAGGTCCTCGGGGGTGTAGAGCTTGCCCGTGTCCGGGTTCACGGTCTCCAGCACCTGCGCGTACTCGTTGTAGGTCATCGCCTGGGCGGCATCGATGTCGCCGGCGAGGAAGGCGTTCATGTCGAACGCCTGCTGGACCAGGTTGATGTCACCGACGCCGACTCCGGCCTCCTGCATGCCGGCGAAGAGCTCCCACTCGTTGCCGAACCCCCAGCTGCCGACCGCCTTGCCCTTGAGGTCCGCGGGCTTGGTGATGCCCTTGTCCTTGAAGGAGATCTGGGTGGTCGCGCTGCGCTCGAAGATCTGGGCGACGTTGGTGATCTTCGCGCCCTGCTCGATCGAACCGAGCACCTTCGGGACCCACGAGATCGCGTAGTCGACGTCGCCGGAGGCGAGCACGTCCTGCGGGACGATGTCGACGCCACCCTCGACGATCTTCACGTCGAGGCCTTCGTCGACGTAGTAGCACTCCGCGACCGCGGCGTAGTACCCCGCGAACTGGGCCTGCGAGACCCACTGGAGCTGCAACGACACCTCGTCCAGCTTCCCCGCGTCCCGCGCCTCCTGGGTGCGCTCCGCGCAGTCCTTGTTGGCCGCGACGTCGACCTCCGAGGAGTTCTTCCCGTCGTCGCTCCCACATCCGGACGTGATCAGTGCGAGGACGGCAGCGGCGGCGCCCAGTTTCAGTGTTGTCTTCATTGGATCTCCTGTTTCCTCAGGGGGTTCGGTGGTGCCGTGAGAACCACAGCTCGACGAGCAGGGTGACGACGTAGAACAACAGCCCGAGCACGATGGCGCCGGAGACGTAGGCCCAGGCGAGTGGATAGTTGCTGCTGGCGGCCGACGACGTGATCGACTTGCCGAGGCCGCCGATCGGGCCGCCGAAGTACTCCGCGATCAGGGCAGCGATCACGGCCAGCGACGAGGCGACCCGCAGCCCGGTGAAGACGTACGGCGTCGCGGTCGGCAACGTGACGCTGCGGATCACCTGGAACGGCCCCGCGGCGTAGGCGGTCATCAGGTCGCGGTGCACGGCGCGCACCTGGCGCAGTCCGCGAAGGGTGTTCAGGTAGACCGGGATCGAGACCGACAGCCCCGCCACGATGATCCGGCCGGTGTCGACGGCCGCGCCGTACATCGAGTAGAGCACCGGCGCCAGCGCGACGATCGGGATCACCGCGAGCGCGGCGACCACGGGTGCTGCCATCTGGTCGAGGAACCGGAAGGTGCCGGCCAGCATCGCCCCCGCGACACCGATCAGCGCACCGGCCACCGTCCCGATCAGGGCGTTGCGACCGGTGACGCCGGCGCCCTTGACGATGCTGTCGAAGTTCGCGGTGACCTGGTCCCAGATCGCGCTGGGTGCCGGCAGGACGAAGGGCTCGATCTCGTGGGAGTCGACCAGCCACTCCCACGCGGCGATCGCCAGGACGCCGACCACCAGCGGTGCCAGCACCGTGCTCCACCGCACCTCGGCGATGGGCAGC
>NZ_JBMCZA010000196.1:38978-39242 GCF_048654705.1 Nocardioides sp. CPCC 206348 | reverse complement strand
TCGCTGACGGCGTGGAAGAAGCCCTCCTCGTCCCGGGCGCCGGCGGAACGGTCATGGGCAGGCGCCATGCCGTCGGCGCGTACGTCGACGATGCCGGTGATGCGACCGGGTCGTGGCGACATCACGACCACCCGGTCGGAGAGGAACACCGCCTCGGGGATCGAGTGGGTCACGAACAGGACAGCGGCCCCCGTCTCCGCGCAGATCCGGACCAGCTCGTTCTGCATCCGCTCGCGGGTGATCTCGTCGAGCGCACCGAACGGC
>NZ_JBMCZA010000196.1:38858-38968 GCF_048654705.1 Nocardioides sp. CPCC 206348 | reverse complement strand
CGGGCACGGGTGTCCTTGGCGGGCGACGCATCGGCGACGGTCGTCATCGTGAGTCGACCCCGCGTGCGGTGGCGGCTGCCTCGGGCGTGCCGTGCAACAGGCTGCGCACC
>NZ_JBMCZA010000196.1:38738-38848 GCF_048654705.1 Nocardioides sp. CPCC 206348 | reverse complement strand
CGGGCACGGGTGTCCTTGGCGGGCGACGCATCGGCGACCGTCGTCATCGTGAGTCGACCCCGCGTGCGGTGACGGCTGCCTCGGGCGTGCCGTGCAACAGGCTGCGGACA
>NZ_JBMCZA010000196.1:27960-38683 GCF_048654705.1 Nocardioides sp. CPCC 206348 | reverse complement strand
AACACCGCCTCGGGGATCGAGTGGGTCACGAACAGGACGGCGGCCCCCGTCTCCGCACAGATCCGGACCAGCTCGTTCTGCATCCGCTCGCGCGTGATCTCGTCGAGCGCACCGAACGGTTCGTCCATCAGCAGGAGTCGCGGGCTCTCGGCCAGCGCCCGGGCGATCGCGACCCGCTGCTGCATGCCGCCGGAGAGCTGGTCGGGGTGGCTCTTCGCGAAGTCACTCAGGCCCACCAGCTCGAGCAGCTCGGCGACCCGACTGCGTCGTACCTCGGAAGGGACACCGTGCAGCTTGAGCGGCAGCTCGACGTTGCCGGCGACCGTGCGCCACGGCAGCAGGCCCGACTGCTGGAAGGCGATGCCGTACTCCTGGTCGAGACGCGCCTGGCGGGCCGTCTTGCCGAACACCGTGATCTCCCCCGACGTCGCGGCGTCCAGGTCGGCGACGAGACGCAACAGCGTGCTCTTGCCGCAGCCGCTGGGGCCGATGAGCGAGACGAACTCGCCGTCGGCCACGGTCAGGTCGACGTCGCTGAGGGCGTCGACCTGCTTGCGGCCCTTGCCGAACACGCGGTTCACACTGCGGGCCCGGATCGCCGGGTCGTGCACCAGCTCGCTCATCGGGTTGCTCATCGGGCGACTCCTGTCAGTCGGAAGGGTCGGAGGGCCAGGCCCAGCAGGCCGACGGCGCCGGCGGCCAGGAGCCCGATCGCCACGGCGCCGAAGATGGGCGCCCACGGCTTGGCCGGGTCGCCGCTGGCGGCCACGGCGTAGTCGATGACCATCCGGCCCAGGCCACCCTTGAGCCCGATCGACACCTCGGCGACGACGGCACCGATCACCGCGCTGGCGGCCCCCAGCCGCAGCGCCGGCAGCAGGTAGGGGACGCTCGCCGGGATCCGCAGGGTCAGCAGGGTGCGCCACCAGCCGATGCCGAAGGCGCGCATCAGGTCCAGATGGGTGGCCTCGGGCGACTTCAGTCCGCGCAGCGCCCCCACCGCGACGGGGAAGAACGCGAGGTACGCCGCGATCACCGCCACCGAGTCCTGGCTGGTCCACACGTGGCTGCCGATCTCGATCTCCGACCCCCAGCGCCGCACGAGCGGGGCGATCGCGATCAGCGGCACCGTCTGGCTCAGCACCACCCACGGCAGCAGCGCAGACTCGACGATGCGGAACCGGCTCATCACCAGGGCCAGCAGGAGCCCGACCACCACGCCGATCAGCCAGCCGCGGGCCGCCAGTCCGAGCGAGAACATGCTGGCGTCGTACACCGCGGAGAAGGCGTCGGGCGCTCCGGCGAGCGAGGTCACCGGTTCGGTGAAGCGCTGCACCATCTCCCACGAGTGCGGCATCGCCAGGTCGGTGGTGCGCGGCAGGATCCGCGTGTCGCCCAGCAACACGCCCTGCTCGGGCCCGAGCGCCTTGTAGAGGTCCCACGTCGCGACGACGGCAGCGACGCCGAGGATCCCCAGGACCACGGCGCGAGAGCGCCTCCAGATCTGCGCCAAGTCCTCAGGCCTTCGCCGTCACGTGCTCGCGCAGGGCCGGCATGATCGACTCGCCGTAGACCCGGAGGGTCTCCTCCTTGTTGTCGTGCTGGAGGTAGACCGCGAACTGGTCGACGCCGATCTCCTTCAGCGCCTTGAGCTTCTCGATGTGCTGCTCGGGCGTGCCGAGGATGCAGAACCGGTCGACGATCTCGTCGGGCACGAAGTCGACGTGGTCGTTGTCGGCCTTGCCGTGGGTGTTGTAGTCGTAGCCGGTGCGGCCCTTGATGTAGTCGACGAGCACCTTCGGGAACTCCGCGTCCTCGCCGTACTTCGCGACGATGTCGGCGATGTGGTTGCCCACCATGCCGCCGAACCAGCGCGTCTGGGAACGCATGTGGTCGATCTCGTCCTCGCTGCCGACGTACGCCGGCGCGGCCACGCAGAACGTCAGCGCATCGGGATCGCGGCCGGCGTTCGACGCCGCCGTCCTGACCTGATCGATCATCCACTTCGCGACGTCGAGATCGCCCAGCTGGAGGATGAAGCCGTCGCCCACCTCGCCGGCCGTCTTCAGCGCCAGCGGGCCGTACGCCGCCACCCACACCTCGAGCGAGGAGGTCCGGGCCCATGGGAACTGCAGCGTCGAGCCGTTGTGCTCGACCGGGCGGCAGTTGGCCAGCTCACGGATCACGTGCGTCGCGTCACGGACCTCCTTGAGCGTGGTCGGCTTGCCGTTGAGCACCCGTACGGCGGAGTCGCCCCGGCCGATGCCGCACACCGTGCGGTTGCCGTACATCTCGTTGAGCGTCGCGTAGACCGACGCGGTCACGGTCCAGTCCCGCGTCGCGGGGTTGGTGACCATCGGCCCGACGATGATCCGCCTCGTCGCGGCGAGGATGGCCGAGTAGATGACGTAGGGCTCCTGCCAGAGCAGGTGCGAGTCGAAGGTCCAGACGTAGTCGAACCCGTGCTCCTCGGCCTGCTGCGCAAGGCCGACCGTCCGCCAGGCCGGCGGGTTGGTCTGCAGCACCACACCAAAATCCATGTTCACTCCCTGAGTTCGTCGAGTGACCGAGACGCCGGTCAGACCAGGTACTGCGTGAGGTCGCGCTTGAGGAACTGGCCGTGGCCCTTGGTCCCCTTGAACTGGCCGTCCTCGACGAGGACGGTGCCGCGGGAGATCGTGACGTCGACGTGGCCGTCGATCTCGAAGCCCTCCCAGGCGGAGTGGTCCATGTTCATGTGGTGGGTCTTGCCGACCCCGATGGACGTGTGGCCGTTCGGGTCGTAGACGACGATGTCGGCGTCCGCTCCCGGCTGGATGACGCCCTTCTTGCCGTACAGGCCGAACATCCGCGCCGGGGTGGTCGCGATCAGCTCCACCCATCGCGACAACGTGATCCGGCCGTCGACGACGCCCTGGTAGAGCAGGTCGACGCGGTGCTCGATCGAGCCGATGCCGTTGGGGATCGCCCGGAAGTCGTCCTTGCCGAGCTCCTTCTGGTCCTTCATGCAGAACGGGCAGTGGTCGGTGGACACCATCTGGAGGTCGTTGGTGCGCAACCCCTGCCACATGGCCTCGAGGTGGCCCTCCTCCTCGGAGCGCAGCGGCGTCGAGCAGACCCACTTCGCGCCCTCGAAGTCGCCCCACTCCTCGCTGCGGGCGCCGAGCTGCTTCTCCAGCGAGAGGTAGAGGTACTGCGGACAGGTCTCGCCGAACACGTTGCGGCCCTTGTCGCGCGCCCACGCCACCTGCTCGACGGCCTGCTTCGCGCTCATGTGCACGATGTAGAGCGGCGCCCCGGTGAGGTCGCTGAGCATGATCGCCCGGTGCGTGGCCTCCTCCTCCATCTGCCAGGCGCGCGCGATGCCGTGGAAGTACGGACCCGTCTTGCCCGACTCCGCCAGCTGCGCCGCGAGGACGTCGATCGCCGGGCCGTTCTCGGCGTGCATCATCGTCAGGAGCCCGAGCTCCCGGGCCTTCTGCATCGCGCGCAGGATCTGCGCGTCGTCGCTGTAGAAGACACCGGGGTAGGCCATGAAGAGCTTGTACGACGTGATGCCCTCGTCGATCAGGCCCTCCATCGCCTTCAACGACTCCTCGTCGACACCACCGATGATCTGGTGGAAGCCGTAGTCGATCGAACAGTTGCCGCGCGCCTTCTCGTGCCATGCGGCGAGTCCGTCCTCGACGCGCTCGCCGTACTTCTGGACCGCGAAGTCGATGATCGACGTCGTACCGCCCCATGCGGCGGCCGTCGTACCGCTCTCGAAGGTGTCGCTCGCCTCCGTGCCACCGAACGGCAGCTGCATGTGGGTGTGGGCGTCGATACCACCGGGGATGACGTACTTCCCGGTCGCGTCGATGACCTTGTCGGCGTTGATCGTGCCGAGAGTCCGGTCCCCCGGGGTCAGCAGCGCCACGATCTTCTCGCCGTCGACGAGCACGTCGGCGGCGACGGTGCCGGTGGCGTTCACGACCGTGCCGCCCTGGATCAGGATGGTCATCGTCGCCCCCTCACGCCTGCGCGATGTGGGTGTAGGAGTCCGGGCGACGATCCCGGTAGAACTGCCAGTCGTCGCGCATCTGCTGGACCATGCCGAGGTCGAGGTCGCGCACGAGGAGCTCCTCCTTCTCGGCGGACCCCCGCTCGCCGACGAAGTTGCCGCGCGGGTCGATCACCTGGCTGGTGCCGTAGAAGTCGACGGCGAGGTCGCCGTACTCGTTGTCCTCGCGGCCGACCCGGTTCGGCTGCAGCACGAAGTAGCCGTTCGCGACCGCCGCGCACGGTCCCTCGACCTCCCACAGCCGGTTGCTCAGCCCGGGCTTGGTGGCGTTCGGGTTGAACACGATGTGGGCGCCGTTGAGGCCGAGCTCGCGCCAGCCCTCGGGGAAGTGCCGGTCGTAGCAGATGTAGGTGCCGACCTTGCCGACGGCGGTGTCGAAGACCGGGTAGCCGAGGTTGCCCGGCCGGAAGTAGAACTTCTCCCAGAACCGGTCGAGGTGCGGGATGTGGTGCTTGCGGTACTTGCCGAGGATGGTGCCGTCGGCGTCGACCGTCACGGTGGTGTTGTAGTAGACGCCGGTCTGCTCCTCCTCGTAGATCGGGAGGACCATGACCTGGCCGAGCTCCTTGGCGAGGGCAGCGAAGCGCTGCACGATCGGCCCGTCGGCCGGCTCGGCGTAGCGGTAGTACTTCTGGTCCTGGGTGATGCCGAAGTAGGGACCGTAGAAGAGCTCCTGGAAGCACATCACCTGGGCGCCCTGCGCGGCTGCGTCCCGCGCGAACTGCTCGTGCTTGTCCAGCATCGAGTCCTTGTCGCCGGTCCAGGTCGTCTGGCTGATGGCTGCACGCACGATCGTCAACGTCCACCTCCAAGGGGGGTCGGGTGGGGCAAGCAGGAGTTCGGATGTTTCGTTATCCTTCGGGTTGAACATTTCGCTTTCATTTCCCTTCTGTCAAGGTTCTCCTGCAAATCCGGCTCACTGAGGAGGTCGCCGTCGTGGCCCACGCACCCGACCTGGCCTCCCTCGAGGACCGGACCCCGTCCGGGATCGCGGGCGCGTTCAGCCGGGCCATCCGCGCCGGCGACCTGCTGCCCGGCGACCGGCTCCCGACCGTGCGCGCCGTCGCCGCCGAGCTGGGCGTGTCACCGGCCACCGTGTCCGCGGCCTGGCAGGCGCTTCGTCGTACGGGCGCGGTGGTCTCGCGGGGCCGGGCCGGGACCTACGTCCAGGACATCCCGACCCCGTGGCTCTCACCGCGACAGCGCGAGCTGGTCGGCGCCGGACCGGACGGGCTGCGCCTGGACCTGTCGCGCGGCACGCCCGACCCCCAGCTCCTGCCGTCGCTCGCGCCCGCCCTGCAACGGGTCTCGCAGCGCGCAGGGACGCTGACCTACCAGGACGAGCCCGTGCTCCCCGAGCTCCGGACCGTCCTGGCGGCATCCTGGCCGTACGCCGCCGAGGCCCTCACCGTCGTCGACGGTGCCACCGACGGCCTCACCCGGGCCCTGGAACAGATCGTGCAGTACGGCGACCGGGTCGTGCTCGAGTCACCGAGCTTCCCGCCCTTCTTCGACCTCGTCGAGGCGCTGGGCGGCGAGATCGTGCCGGTCGAGCTCGACGATCGCGGGATCCGGCCCGATGCCCTGCGCAAGGCCCTGGCGTCTCGTCCGGTCGCCGTCGTCCTGCAGCCGCGGGCGCACAATCCCACCGGCGTGGCGATGGATGCGACCCGCGTCGGGCAGCTGGCCCGCGTGCTGCAGCGCGCCCCCCACGGGGTGCCGTGGGTGATCGAGGACGATCACTCGGCCGGCATCAGCACCTCGCCGGACGTCACCCTCGCCTCGTTGCTGCCCGAGAAGGTCGTGCACATCCGGTCCTACTCCAAGTCCCACGGACCGGACCTGCGGATCGCCGCCATGTCCGGTCCGGCGGAGCTCATCGACCGGATCGTCGCGCGCCGGATGCTCGGTCCGGCCTGGACCTCGCGCATGGTGCAGACGATCCTGCTCGACCTGCTCACGTCCTCGCAGTCGCTCGACGAGGTCGGCGAGGCCCGCCGCCAGTACTTCGCCCGCCAGCGCACGATCGTCACCGAGCTGGCCGCCCACGGCATCGACATGCCGCCGCCCGACGGCATCAACCTGTGGCTGGCCGTCCGTGACGAGCGAGCTGCCCTGGTGCACCTGTCCGCCTCGGGCATCCGGGCAGCGGGCGGTACACCCTTCCTCGCCGGCGACGCCACGACCCCGGGCGAGGCGTTCGTGCGCGTCACCACCGGCCTGGTCTCCCCCGACGACGCGGCCGACGTCGCCGCGGCGATTGCCGAGGCCGTCGTCGCCGTCTGACAACGACAACGGCGCGGTTCACGTCAACCAGGTTGACGGGAACCGCGCCGTAGTTTGATCCAGCAGGATCAGGCGGGGAACGAACCGCCCGAAGCGGCCAGGTCACGCAGCCAGGCGGTGGCCTGGAAGCGGTCGCCGTACTTCGCGGCCAGCTCGTCGGCGCGCGCGAGGAACGCGTTGAGGCCGATCTCGCCGGTCGCCTTGTTCTCGTAGCCGGTCATGAACTGCGCGGCACCACCGGTGTTCGGCGGGAAGCCGATGCCCATGATCGAGCCGATGTTCGCGGCGGCAGCCGAGGTGATGACGTTCTCCTCGAAGCACTTCGCGGTCTCGAGCGCCTCGGCGAAGAGCATCCGGTCCCGGATGTCCTCGATCGGCGGCTGCACCTCGGCGACGGGGAACAGGGTGGCGAGCTCGGCGGAGATCGAGCCGCGCTTGCCGTCCACGTAGTCGTAGAAGCCGGCACCACGAAGGCGACCGGGGCGACCCGCGTCCAGCATCTTCTGGACGACGGCGATGCCCGGGTGCTCGACGTACGTGTTGCCTGCCGCCTCCTCACCCTCGCGGGTGGCCTTGGCGATCTTGCCCATCAGCTCGAGGTTGAGCTCGTCGGACAGCTGCAGCACCGGGGCCGGGTAGCCGGCCGAGGTGGTGGCCCGCTCGATGGAGTACGGCGCCACGCCCTCGGCGAGCATCGCCATGCCCTCGTTGACCATGTAGCCGATGACCCGCGAGGTGTAGAAGCCGCGGCTGTCGTTGACGACGATCGGCGTCTTGCGGATCAGCTGCACGACGTCGTACGCCTTGGCCAGCGCGACGTCGTTGGTCTCCTTGCCGGTGATGATCTCGACCAGCGGCATCTTGTCCACGGGGGAGAAGAAGTGCAGCCCGATGAAGTCGGCCGGACGGTCGACGCCCTCGGCGAGCTGGGTGATCGGCAGGGTGGACGTGTTGGAGCAGAGCAGCGCGTCCTTGTTGATGAACGGCGCGATCTCGGCGAAGACCTTGGCCTTGAGGGCCGGGTCCTCGAACACGGCCTCGATGACGAGGTCGACACCGGTCAGGTCGGCCGGGTCGGCGGTCGCGGTGATCCGGCCGAGCAGCTCGGCCTTCTTCTCCTCGGTGGACTTGCCGCGGGAGATCGCCTTGTCGAGGATGGCCTCGGAGTACGCCTTGCCCTTCTCGGCGTTCTCGACGGCGACGTCCTTGAGGACGACCTCGAAGCCGGCCTTCGCGCAGACGTAGGCAATGCCCGCACCCATCATGCCCGCGCCGAGGACGCCGACCTTGGTGGGCTTCCACGGCTCGATGCCCTGCGGACGGAGCGAGCCGGAGTTGATGGCCTGCAGGTCGAAGAAGAACGCCTGGATCATGTTCTTCGAGCCCTGGTTGACCACCAGGTTGGCCAGGTAGCGCGACTCGATCCGCGACGCGGTGTCGAAGTCGACGCTCGCGCCCTCGACGGCGGCCGACAGGATCGCCCGCGGGGCGGGGTAGTCGGCTCCCTTGACCTGCTTGCGCAGCAGGGCCGGGAACGCCGGGAGGAAACCGGCCAGGGCCGGGGACTTCGGGGTGCCGCCGGGCATCTTGTAGCCGGGGGCGTCCCACGGGCTGAGCGCGGCGTCGGGGTTGGCCTTGATCCACGCCTTCGCAGCGGGGACCAGCTCGTCCTGGGTCGCGACGAGCTCGTCGACGATGCCCTTCTTCAGCGCGGTCTCGGGGTTGAACTGGGTGCCCTGGAGCAGCACGTCCATGAGGGCGCTCTGCAGGCCGAACTTGCGCACGGTGCGGGTCACGCCGCCACCGCCGGGCAGCAGGCCCAGGGTCGCCTCGGGGAGGCCGACCTTGATCTTCGGGTCGTTGACGAGGATCCGGTGCTGGGTGGCGAGGGTGATCTCGTAGCCACCGCCGAGCGCGGCACCGTTGATCGCGGCGACGACCGGCTTGGGGAAGAGCTCGAGGCGACGCAGCGCGTGCTTGATGCTCTCGCACTGGGCGAACACGTCGCCCGCGTTCTCCTTGGTCGTCTGGACCATCAGCTTGAGGTCGCCGCCGGCGAAGAAGGTCTTCTTCGCGGAGGCGATGACGACACCGGTGATGTCGTCCTGCTCGGCGTACAGGCGCTCGACCGCGGCCGCCATGGACTCGCGGTAGAGCTCGTTCATCGTGTTCGCGCTCTGGTTGGGGTCGTCGAGAGTGAGGGTGACGATGCCGTCGGCGTCACGGTCGTAGCGGACCGCGCTCTGGGTCTCGGTGCTCAATGTGTGTCCTTCAGTCTGAGATTCGTAAGAGGGTTCGAGGCGAGCTGGTCTCAGACCAGTTCGACGATCGTCGCGATGCCCATGCCGCCACCGACGCAGAGCGTGGCGAGGCCGCGGCGCAGGTCGCGTCGCTCGAGCTCGTCGATCAGGGTGCCGAGGATGATCGCGCCGGTCGCACCCAGCGGGTGACCCATCGCGATCGCGCCGCCGTTGACGTTGGTGATGTCGTGGCTGATGCCCATGTCGCGCATGAAGCGCATGGCGACGGCGGCGAACGCCTCGTTGATCTCGAACAGGTCGATGTCGCCGACCTCGAGGCCGGCCTTGGCCAGCGCCTTGCGGGCGGCCGGAGCGGGACCGGTGAGCATGATGATCGGGTCCGCGCCGGAGACGGCGGTCGCGATGATCTTCGCGCGCGGGGTCAGGCCGAGGTCCTTGCCGACCTGCTCGGTGCCGATCAGGGTGAGCGCGGCGCCGTCGACGATGCCCGACGAGTTGCCGGCGTGGTGGACGTGGTTGATCTTCTCGAGCCAGTGGTACTTCTCGAGGGCGACGTCGTCGAAGCCGGCGTCGGCACCGAGCGAGGCGAAGCTCGGCTTGAGGCCGGACAGGCCCTCGACCGAGGTGTCGGGGCGGACGGTCTCGTCCTTGTCGAGCAGGACCAGGCCGTTGATGTCCTTGACGGGCACGACGGGCCGGTCGTAGTAGCCGTTGGCCCAGGCCTTGGCGGCGCGGTGGTGCGACTCGGCGGCGTACGCGTCGACGTCCTCGCGCGACCAGCCCTCGATCGTCGCGATCAGGTCGGCGCCGATGCCCTGCGGGACGAAGCCGGCCTTGAACGCGGTGGCCGGGTCAGAGGCCCAGGCGCCACCGTCGGAGCCCATGGCGACACGGCTCATCGACTCGACGCCACCGGCGACGATCAGGTCCTCGAAGCCACCGCGGACGCGGCTCGCGGCCTGGTTGACGGCCTCGAGGCCCGAGGCGCAGAAGCGGTTGAGCTGCACGCCGGCAACGGTGTCGGGCAGGCCGGCAGCGATCGCCGCGGTCTTGGCGATGTCGCCACCCTGGTCGCCGACCGGGGACACGACGCCGAGCACGACGTCGTCGATGCGGTTCGGGTCCAGACCGGGGTTGCGCTCCTGGAGTGCGTCGAGCAGCCCGACGACGAGGTCGACCGGCTTGGACTCGTGGAGGGAGCCGTTGGCCTTGCCTCGTCCTCGCGGAGTGCGAATGTGGTCGTACACGAATGCTTCTGCCATGACCGTCCTTGTTGCTTGGCGTTGCTCGGGTGGTGGTACGGCGCCGTTCGGGCGCGCCGTACCGGAATGGGGTGTCCCTGCAGACGATTGTGACACTATTACTGTCATGGTCAAGAGCGACGGTCAGGACGGACGTGTGACACACGCCGCATCGGAGCCTGCGGCACTGACCCTCGACGAGCTCACGGCCCGGGTCGGACTGAGCGTGCGGACGGTGCGGTTCTACACCTCACGCGGCCTCCTGCCGCCGCCGATCCGGCGCGGCAGGTCCGGCTACTACTCCGCCATCCACATCGCCCGGATCGAGCTGGTCCTCGAGCTGCAGAGCCACGGCTTCACGCTGTCGGCCATCGAGCGGTACGTCGCCGGGATCCCCGAGGACGCCACCCCCGAGGACATCTCGCTGGCCCGCACGATGCTCGCGCCCTGGCAGTCCGACCTCCCGGTCGAGATGGACCTGGAGCAGCTGGAGACCCGTGCCGGGCGCGCACTCTCGGCCGAGGACATCGCCACGCTGCAGGCGCTCGGCGTGCTGCGGCTGCGCGGGACGTCGTACCTCGTGGCGAGCAACCAGCTGGCCATCGGCGTCCGGTTGCTCGAGCTCGGCTTCCCCCGCGACGTCGCCGTTGCGGCGGCGGCGGTCTACCAGGAGCACGGCGAGCAGATGGCCAAGGAGCTCTACGACGTCATCAACGCCAAGCTCGCCCCGTTGTACGACGACGCGACCAAGTCCGACCACTTCCGCGAGGTGATGGAGCGGCTCAAGCCGCTGTCGGTCGGTGGACTGGTGACCGCGTACGAAGCGGCCGTGGGCCGCGTCGCCCGGGCGCCACGGCAAAAATCGAACTGAC
>NZ_JBMCZA010000196.1:13211-27881 GCF_048654705.1 Nocardioides sp. CPCC 206348 | reverse complement strand
CGACCGCGGTTGCCGCCGGCCGACTGGCCGGTCTTGCTGGACTGGCCGGACTTGGCACCAGCGGAGGCGCCACCGTTGCCGCGCGGGGCTCCGCCGGAGCGGCCGCCGCCCGTCTTGGTGCCCGTCTTCGCTGCCGGACGGCCACCACCGGACTTGCCGCGGTTGCGACCGCCGCCACCGTTGCCGCCGCCACCGGCCGAGGGGGCCGGACCGAGGTCGATGCCACCGGGGCGCGAGCGCTCGCCGGGGGCGAGCTCCTTGAGCATCGGGTGGTTGGGGTTGTCGATCCGGGTGGTGGTCGGCTTGATGCCGGCCGCCCGGGTCAGGTCGCTGACGTCACGACGCTGGTCGCTGGTCATCAGGGTGATGACGGTGCCTGCGGCACCCGCGCGCGCCGTACGGCCCGAACGGTGCAGGTAGGCCTTGTGCTCGGCCGGCGGGTCGGCGTGGACGACGAGCGAGACGTCGTCGACGTGGATGCCTCGGGCGGCGATGTCCGTGGCCACCAGGGTGGTCGCGGTGCCGCTGTGGAAGGCGTCCATGTTGCGGGTGCGCGCGCCCTGGCTCAGGTTGCCGTGCAGGTCGACCGCGGGCACGCCGTTGCTGTTGAGCTGGCGGGCCAGCCCCTTCGCGCCGTGCTTGGTGCGGGTGAAGACGACCGTGCGGCCCGGCGCGCTGACCAGGTCGATCAGCACGGCGAGGCGCTGCTCGCGCTCGATGTGCAGTACGTGGTGGTCCATCTTGGCGACCGGCGACTGGGCCGAGTCGGCCTCGTGGACGGCCGGGTTGGCGAGGAAGCGCTTGACGAGCACGTTGATCGCTCCGTCGAGCGTGGCGGAGAACAGCATCCGCTGGCCGTTCTTCGGCGTCTGGTCCAGCAGGCGTCGTACGGCGGGAAGGAAGCCGAGGTCGGCCATGTGGTCGGCCTCGTCCAGCACGGTGACCTGGATGTCGCTGAGGTCGCAGGCGCGCTGCTGGATCAGGTCCTCGAGCCGGCCGGGGCAGGCGATGACGATGTCGACGCCCTGGCGCAGGGCGTTGACCTGCGGGCCCTGGCCGACGCCACCGAAGACGGTCGTGACGCTCAGGCCGGAGGCCTTCGCGAGCGGGGTGATGGTCGCGGCGATCTGCGAGACGAGCTCACGGGTCGGCGCGAGCACCAGGGCGCGCGGCTTCTTGGGGGCCGGGCGGCGGTTCGCGGAGGCGAGCCGGGCGACGAGCGGGAGGCCGAACGCGTAGGTCTTGCCGGAGCCGGTACGACCGCGGCCGAGGACGTCGCGTCCCGCCAGGGAGTCCGGCAGCGTCGCGGCCTGGATCGGGGTGGGGATGGTGATCCCGTCGGCCGTCAGGACGGCGAGCAGGTCAGAGGGAACGCCGAGGTCGGCGAACGTGGAAGTCATGGAGGTGTTTCTCTCCGGGGACCGCAACAACTCGGCGCAGCCCCCTGATGTGGGCGTCTCGCCGTGCTGCCCGTCTGGTGACGGGCGGTGAAGCGGTGCCTCAGGTAGAGGGCGCATCCGCGGGCGGAGCGCAGGATCCAGGGCAAGACTGGCCGGATCGGTGACTCCACACTAGGGGTTGCGGACGTGTCGCGTTGCATCCCGGAGCGTGGAGCGGGTGTGGGCTGTAACACGTTGTCCGCTCCACTGCCCGACCGATGACATCGCAAAGGGGGCTCTGTGAGGGGCGGCTACCACTGACATGGGGCGCCTTGAGGGGCGGACAGCGTGTTACAGCCGGGCGGCCCGATCAGCCGAGCTGCACCGCCGCGCCGCGCTCGATCAGCCCGTCGACGTCCTCGATCCCCCAGGCCAGCAGGGCCTCGCGGGTGTGGGCGCCGGCGCCGGGGGCGGGCGGGTGCGACAGGGTGGCCTGCGTGCGGGAGAACCGCGGTGCGGGCTGCGGCTGCAGGATCCCCTCGTGCTCGACGAAGACTCCGCGGCCCTTGATGTGCGGGTGCTCGGGCGCCTCGCTGAGCTTGAGGATCGGCGCCACGCAGGCGTCGGTGCCGTCGAAGATCGCGCACCACTCGTCGCGCGTCTTGGTGAGGAACGTGGTGGTGAGGAGCTTGCGCAGCTCGTCGGTCTTCTCCGGGTCCCAGCGGTCCGGGGCCTGCTCCTTGAGTCCGAGCAGGTCGATCAGCAGGTCGTAGAACTGCGGCTCCAGCGCGCCGACCGAGAGGTGCTCGCCGTCCGAGGTCTCGTAGATGTCGTAGTACGGCGCCCCACCGTCGAGCATGTTCGCGGCCCGCTCCTCCTTGAAGCCGTTGCCGGCCAGGAAGGCCGAGGTCATTGCGTTGAGGCTCGCGGTGCCGTCGACGATCGCGGCGTCGACGACCTGGCCCTGGCCGGAGGTCTTTGCCTCGAAGATCGCGGCCAGGATCCCGATGACGAGGTACGTCGACCCGCCACCGAAGTCACCGACGAGGTTGGTCGGGAACTGCGGCTTGTCCTTGGACTGGCCGAGGCCGTGGAGGGTGCCGGTGATGGCGATGTAGTTCATGTCGTGGCCGGCGACCTGTGACCACGGGCCGTCCTGGCCCCAGCCGGTCATCCGGGCGTAGACCAGGCGCGGGTTGCGCGCATGGCAGTCCTCGGGGCCGAGGCCGAGGCGCTCGGTGACGCCGGGGCGCATGCCCTCCACGAGGACGTCCGCCTCGGCCACCAGGTCCAGCACGGTCGCGACGGCTTCGGGGTTCTTCAGGTCGAGCGCGATGCTCGGCCGGCCCCGGTTGAGCAGGTCGTGCGAACCACCGGAGAGCATCTGCCCGCCGGGGCGCTCGACCCGGATCACGTCGGCGCCCAGGTCGGCCAGCAGCATGCACGCGTGCGGGCTCGGCCCGATGCCGGCGATCTCGACGACCTTGAGGCCCTTGAGCGGACCGGTTCCCTGACCCAGTGCGAACGTCATGGGCCGATCATGGCATGAACGTGACAGTGATGGTGTCAACGTCCGCCGTCCCGTGAGACCTGGCGCCGTACGCTGGAGGCATGACCGGCACCTGCATCTACGACGGCGACTGCGGTTTCTGCACCCGGTCGGCCCAGTGGCTGCAGCGCCACGGCGACTGCGCGATCGTCCCGTGGCAGGCGCTCGACCTCGACGCCCTCGGCCTCACCGAGGAGCAGGTCTCCACGGCGGTCCAGTGGCAGGACCCGACCGGCGCGGTCACCGCGAGCGGGGCCGACGCGATCGCGCAGGCACTGCTGACCTGCGGCCCTCCGTGGCGCTGGATGGGCCGCGTGCTCACCTGGCGCGTGGTGCGTCCGTTCGCGGCGGTGGGCTACCGGCTGGTGGCGCGGTACCGCTACAAGCTGCCCGGCTCGACCGACGCCTGCCGGATCTAACCAGGATTGACGATGCGCGCGAGCTCGAAGTGCATCGGGTCCGTGAACGCCCAGTCGCCGCCCCAGGCGAAGCCCCAGCGCTTGAAGATCGCGACGACCCGGCGGTCCATCTGGCCGACCGTGCCGCGTTGGTTGCCGGGCACGTTGAAGTCGAGCGCGAGGCCGAACGAGTGGTTCGACAGCGACGAGGACCCGGCGATGAAGCGCGGGTAGTAGCAGCCGGCGTACTCGTTGGCATGGATCTTGTCGGCCAGCTTGCTGGTCACGACCTCGGCGAGGGCGGCCTTGAGCTGCGGCATCATGTACTTGTTGCAGGTCACCCGGCCGAGGATCGGCACCTGTTCGGTGACGATGTGGGACCGCACCCACGCAGGGTCGGGCGCGATCCGGCCGCCGCCGATCGGGCGGTACCGGAACACCCCGACCGCGTCGCCGAAGGCGCCGACGGGGATGACGTTCTGGAAGGTGTCGAGGTCGATGCCGGCCTGGGCGACGATGTCGAGCGCCGTGATGGAGAAGGCGTCCTCGCCGAAGGTTCTCTCGATGACCTTGCGGACCGCCTGCGGCGAGGTGATGCCGGTGTTGATCAGTACGGCGTTGTCCTCGGGCAGGCCGAGCTCCTCGCCCCACTTCTCGTTGACCACGGCGTCGACGCTGTCGACTCCCTCGCGGTCCCACGAGCCGACGTGGATGCTCTGCTTGCCGACCTCGAGGTAGCCCTTGCCGTCGATCGGGAGCTCCTGCTGCAGGTGCACGGCCACGGAGACCTCGCCACCGGCGATCCGGTCCCACTGCTCCTGGAACTTCGCGCTGTTCGGCCCGGAGAACCGGCGGTACTCCGCCGGGTCGACCGCGGCGATGTTGAACAGCTTGTTCTCGACGGAGAACTGTCCGTAGGACAGCTGGGTGTGGGCGGCCACGCCCACCTTGCCCTTCACCTTCACGCCGGTGATCTGCTTGAGGACGTCGGCAGGGATGGTCTTGTTGCTGACCAGGAGCAGGTCGTCGCCGAACTGGGTGCCGTCGAACTTGCCCGGTGGCGCCACGGCGTGGGACGGATCAGCCGCGTCGGTCGGAATCTCGGTCGTGGAGGCGGCCGCCTTGCTCGGCTTGGCCTCCGACGTGCCCTTCTCGGGCGTTCCACAACCGACCAGCAGCGTCGCGGCAACGACGGCCGACAGCCCAGTCGTCAGGCCAGCCGTCAGCCGTACGCGTCCTCGCGCCAACCCCATTGTCCCTTCCCTGCCACCGGTGACCCGGTAGTCCTCCCACAGGGAGGATACCGGTCAGCGCAGGACGCGTTCAGCGATCCATGCGATGTCGTCGCCCGTCCGGGCCGGGTCGCCCGACGGCTGCATGACGTGACTGAGCACCAGCCTCACGACCATGTCGATGCTGGCGTCGAGACGTTCCGCGGGCAGGTCGACGTCGTACGACGCCACGCGCTCGGAGATGACGGTCTTGGCTCCCTCGAGGAGGTACTCCGAGTGGGTGGTCAGCAGCGGCAGCAGCTCGGTGTCGGCGCCATGGGTGGCGGACACGACCGCGTGGAGCAGGGCGTTGTCCTCGGCGTACTTCAGCACGCGGCGCGCGGAGGCGCGGATCGCGTTGATCAGGTCGGCCGGGTTCTCGTCGAACGAGCGCGTCACGCCGGCGAGGAACCGGTCGAGCTCGCGCATGACCATCGCTTCGGCGAGGTCGTTCTTGGTGCCGATCTCGTTGTAGACCGTCTGCCGGCTGACGCCGACCTCGTCGGCCAGGCGGGCCATGGTGACCTTCCCCCAGCCGGCGGTCGTCATGACCCCGACCGCGGAATCGATCAGGCGATCCCGCAGCGACGAGGCTGCCTCCCCCGCAGGGGAGACAACCTCGTACGCCTTCGCGGGACGTCCCGCGAGAATCGACATCGGGAAAATCAGCCTTCCAGGGTCAGCGCAAGGACGGGGCAAGCCTGGACTGCAGCGTAGACGTGCGCGCGATCCGCCTCCGGGGGCGAGTCGTCGAGCACCTCGACCTTGTCCTCGTCCTCATCGACCATGAAGTAGTCGTTGGCCATGGCCTCGCACATGCCGAGGCCTTCACACTTGTTCAGGTCAGCGACGATCTTCACCGGGGCCCCCGCGAAGTTGTTCGGAGGAGCGAAGCGGGGGAGAAGAACTTCGTGGGGTGGTTCATCTGGATCAGGCCTCAATCTTCTCGGGGTCGAAGGGGACAAAGTCTGCCTTGTCCCGGACGCCGCAGTCAGGGCAGAACCAGTCCTCGGGGATGTCGGCCCACGCCGTACCCGCTGCGAAGCCCTGGTGCTCGTCGCCCGCAGCCACCTCGTAGGTGTAGGAGCAGCCGGGGCACTTGGCGGCGAGGACCTCGCCCGTCTGGTTCTGCAGCCAGTGGTCCTCGTGCTGGACGTGCACCTCCGGCGGCGGGAACTTGGCGAGGTACTTCTCCACCTTCCTCGGGTGGATGTTGGCCAGGGTGACGTCGCCGTCGAGGTGCTCGACCACGCGGTGGTCCATCACCTTGCGCCACAGCGGCGGGAACAGGGCGAGGGTCAGCATGCCGGCGTAGCCGGTCGGCAGGGCCGGCGACTCCTTGAAGTCGCGCAGCGTCTGGTAGCGCCGGGTCGGGTTGGCGTGGTGGTCGCTGTGACGCTGCAGGTGGTACAGGAACAGGTTGGTGACGATGTTGTTGCTGTTCCAGCTGTGCATCGGCAGCACCCGCTCGTAGCGCTGCTTCTCGCCGACCTTCTGGCGCTTCATGCCGTAGTGCTCGAGGTAGTTGATGATCTCCAGCAGCGAGAAGCCGAAGACGATCGTGACCAGGGCGTACGGCGCGATCTGCCAGCCGAACAACGCGAACATGCCGCCGTACAGGACTGCCGACATCACCCAGGCGTTGAGCACGTCGTTGCCGACGTGGAACGGGTGCGTGCCCTTGCGCTTGTAGCGCTTGGCCTCGACGCCCCACCCGGACTTGAGCGAGCCCATGACGGTGCGCGGCCAGAAGGCCCAGAACGACTCACCCAGGCGGCTGGACGCGGGGTCCTCGGGGGTGGCGACGCGGACGTGGTGGCCCCGGTTGTGCTCGATGTAGAAGTGGCCGTAGAAGGTCGGCGCGAGGGCGATCTTGCTGAGCCAGCGCTCGACGTTCTCCTTCTTGTGGCCGAGCTCGTGGGCCGTGTTGATCGCAATGCCCTGGACGCCGGCGATCGACACGGCGAGGAAGAGCTTCTCGTACCAGGTCATGTCGACCGAGCGCACGAGGTCGGCACCGAGGTTGTCGGTGACCCAGCTGGTCGCGCCGACGAGGTCGGTGAACCAGGCGACGGGGTTGGTGCCCGCGATGATGGCGAAGCCCGCGAACAGGATGAAGAACTGGAGCGGGATGTACGCGTAGACCACCCAGCGGTAGTACTTGTCGTTCTCGAGCTCCTCCATCACGTCGTCCGGCGGGTTGGACGGGTCGAGGCCGAGCGCCAGGTCGAGCAGCGGGATGACCGCGTTCACCAGGATCGGTCCGGCGAGCAGCAGCCACATCCAGTCGGTGTAGAGCCACGCGATGACGGCAGAGATGCCGAGCCCGGGCACCATCAGCCCAAGAAGCCACAGGTAGCGCTTCTTGTCCTTCCACTTCTCGGTGGAACCGTCGGGGACGGTCTTTCCGATCTGCTCGGGATTCATCCCGGCGCTCGAGGTCTCCATCGATCTCTGCCTTCCATCTGGGTACACGCTGGGTCCCTCCCCGGGCACAGCGGCAGCGACGTTCAATGTCGCTTGACAAGACGGTACGACTTGTAAAGGGCATTTGACAACCCCCAGTGATCTGTAAAGTGGATGACGCCGGTCACCGTTGGCCCGGACGGCCCGCGGCTGCGCCCCGGAGGGCTCACGGTGCTCGGTAGTGTCACGTCATGCCGTCAACCACGCCCGCGCCTGCCGCCGCCCCGTTCGCCACGTCGACCCGGATCCTGAGCGGCTCGCTGATGGGGGCCCTGGTCTTCATCGGACTGGCGTGCTTCTTCGTGCTCCCGGTCGACGAGGCTCCGCCGCTGTGGGTCCCGATCGCCCAGGTGGTTGCCGGCATCGCCGTCCACACCGTGCTCGAGGCGATCGGCTACCACGTCGCTGCACTGGATCCCTCGCTCACCGGCGACGACGCCGAGGCCCAGGCCAGGGCAAGCTGGCAGTCGACCATGATCGTGCGCTTCGCCCTCAGCGAGACGATCGCGATCCTGTCGCTCGCGCTGGCCTTCGTGCTGACCGATGGTGGCTTCCTCATCTACGCCGGCGGCGCACTCGTCGCACTGGTCCTGATGGTCGTGCACGTGTGGCCGTGGGCGCGCCCGGTCGGCAAGCTCGCCGACGCGCTGGAGTCCGGCGGCCAGGCGTCCGGGCTGCGTGAGGCATTCGGCGTGGTGGGCGCCTCGAGTGGTCCGATCCAGCGCCTCTGACCTGCGCCCTGGCTGGTGAGCACCGTCAGGCGACGACCCGGGCCCCGGTCGTCACCGGCAGGTGCTCGAAGCCCCGCAACACGCGCGTGCCACGACGCTCGGGAGCGCTCGCCACGCGGAGGTCCGGGTAGCGCTCGTACAACGCTCGCAACGCCACCGCGGCTTCGAGCCGGGCCAGGCTCGCACCGAGGCAGAAGTGCACACCCGCCGAGAAGCCGAGGTGCTGGTCGGCATTGGTGCGCGTCACGTCGAACGCCGCAGGGTTCTCGAAGACGGCCGGGTCGCGGTTGGCACCGCCGAAGTAGAGCAGGATGCCGTGGCCCGGTTCGAACACCTTTCCGGCCACCACGGTCTCGCGCAGCGCGATCCGCAAGGTGAGCTGCACCGGCGACTGGTGCCGGAGCACCTCGTCCACCGCATTGCCCCAGCCGTCGGGATTCTGCAGCAGCCAGGCCAGCTGGTCGGGGTGCTCGTCCAGCATCGCCACGGCGTTGCCGATGAGGTTCACGGTCGTCTCGAAGCCGGCCGCGAGCACCAGCAGGCCGACCTGGCGCAGCTCGACCGGGTCCAGCCGGTCGGGGCCGTCGAGCAGGACGAGCTGACTGATCAGGTCGTCGCCGGGATTCGCCTCGATTCTCTCGACGTGACCGCGAAACCACGTGTGCATCTCGCGGATGGCACGTTCGGCCCGGCGGAACTCGCGCCACGGCAGGCCCGGGTCGAGAGTGACGGCGGCCGCGTTGCCCAGCTCCAGCAGCCGGCCGCGGTCCTGCTCCGGGACACCGAGGAGGTCAGCGATCACCGTGACCGGCAACTGGGAGGCGTAGCGGTCGATGAGGTCGAAGTCCTCGACGCCGTCCAGGTCGTCGAGCAGGCCGGCCGCCACGGACTCGACCCGGTCCCCCATCCGGCCGACCTTGCGGGCGGTGAACGCGCGAGCCACCTGCTTGCGATAGCGGGTGTGCAGCGGCGGATCGACCGCGAGCATCGACGGCGGGTCCACCGGCCCCAGGGTGTCGGGGTCGATCACCTTGTGGTGCAGCCACTGCAACGGCTTGGGCAGTTCACCCTGCCCGCCGGCGGTACCGAAGGCATCGCTACGGAGCACCTCGTTGCACACGGCGTGATCGACACTCGCCGAGATCAGTTCATTGGCGCTGATCAACCCACGGCCACGCAGTTCCTCGTACGCCGGGAACGGGTCGAGGCGCAGCGCGGGATCCATCACCATCCGGCTGATCAGGTCACCCTTGCGCGCCCCGCGCTGGATGAGTGCGCGCTGGATCCCGTGGGCGAGGGTCCACGCAGCGAAGGAGCGCGGCAGATCAGGCGACCGCACGCGTCGTACCCCTCTTGTCCTGGTGGTCCTGGCTCCCGCGCACGTGGTCAGCATCCGCCTCGGCCTGCAGGACCCGCAACACCCCACGGGTCCGGCGGATCAGCTCGGCGCGTTGCTCCTCGAGCACCCGCTCGGGCAGGTGTGTGTCCATCTGGGTGTTGACGCTCAGGTGGTGGCGGTAGCGAAGCGCGGCGAGCAGGCCGACGCGATCGCCGAAGATCAGCGCGAGCTCGTCGTTCCAGGGAAGCTCGGGGTTCGTGGCGTCGGCCAACTGCTCCTCGATGGAGCGCAGCGCCTGCCAGCGTCGGTGGGTCTCGGTCCAGGTCATGGTCCTCACGGCCTCTCTTCGGTGGGACGGAGGTGTCCCGGGGGATGCCGACGACGCTACGGAGGACCAGCGGCAGGGACATCGGTCCACGGCAGGCACCTGGACTCCTCCCATGGGAGTAGTCCGACCACCTCCCGCGGACCGATGCCGACCCCGCGCGGGGTGCCTAGGCTGGGGTCATGTTGTGGCGGCTGCCGCGCTGGGTGCACCAGCGGATCGAGCGCAATCTCGCGCGCCGCGACATCCTCTACCCGTGGTGGGTGCCGATGACCTGTTTCGTCGGGCAGGTCGTCGCCGTCGTCGTGGCCATCGCCCAGCGCGACGCCCTGTGGCCGGTGCAGCCGATGACCGCGACCGTGCTGCTGGTGCTCGTCTCACCGGTCGTGCACTTCGGCCTCGGCGGCTGGCTGCCGTGGTGGATCGACAGCGCGGCCACGATCGTGGCCGCGGCCGTGCTGATGGCGTCCCCCGTGGCGTCCGGCATCGACCTCGCCCCGGCCCTGCTGGCCCTGATCGCGGCTGAGGCGGTCGCCCGTGACGGCCTGCGACCCGGGGCCGTGGTCGCCACGGTCGCGGCCGTCGTGATCGTGGCGACCGAGGTCACTGCCGACCTCGACAGCTACGGCGTCTACCTGCTGGAGGTGCTCCTCGGCTTCGTCGTCGGCGCCATGCTGTGGTGGCAGATGCGTGCGTTGGCATCGGAGCGCGCGGCCCGCGAGGGCGCCTGGGCCCAGGCCACCACCGCCGAACGCGAACGCATCGCCCGCGAGATCCACGACCTCGTCGCCCATTCGCTGAGCGTCTCGCTGCTCCAGGTCACCGGCGCCCGCCGGGCCCTCAGGGACATCGCCGACGCGCCCGGTCCGGCCGAGACCGCCGACGCCGTGGCCGAGGTCGACGCAGCGCTCGCCGACGCCGAACAGGTCGGCCGACGCGCCATGGCCGACATCCGCCGCACCGTCAGCGCCATGGCCGACGGCCCCAGCGACCGCAACGCCCTGCCCGGTGCCACCGACATCGCGGCCCTCGTGCAGGAGGTGTCCGCCGCCGGCCTTCGCGTGGAGTACGACGAGCAGGGCGACCCCGGCACCCTCAGTGCCGCCGCCGGCCTCGGTCTGTACCGGATCGCCCAGGAGTCGCTGGCCAACGTCACCAAGCACGGCGGCGGCGTGGCCCGGGTGTCGTTCCAGGTGACCGGTGCTGGTGCCGCCACGCTGCGGGTCCGCAACCCCCTGCCGCCCGGTCGACCCCGTGCCGACGGGCTCGGCTCTGGCCTCGCCGGCATGCAGGCGCGGGCGACCCAGCTCGGGGCGACGCTGCGCACCGGCGTCGCGGACGGTGAGTGGGAGGTCGTCGTACGACTGGGACCGGAACGGGGCACACGTCGCGAGGCCTGGGTGGAGCTGCCGTGCGCAGGGCGATCGGAAAGGTGAGTCCCACGTGATCGAACCGACCGTGCGGGTCGTGCTCGTCGACGACCAGGAGCTGGTGCGGTCCGGACTGCGCCGGATCCTGCGCCGGCGCGACGGGTTCGAGATCGTCGCCGAGTGCGGCGACGGCTCGGAGGTGCCCGCCGTCCTCGACGGCCTGCCCGGTGGCGTCGACGTGATCGTGATGGACCTGCGGATGCGCACCGTCGACGGGATCACCGCGACGGGCGCGGTGGTCGCGCGGGGCGACGGTCCGCCCGTCCTGGTCCTGACGACCTTCGACGACGACGAGATGCTGTCCGGTGCATTGCGCGCCGGCGCTGCGGGCTTCTTGCTGAAGGACTCCTCGGCGGACGACCTGATCCGCGCCGTACGCACCATCGCCGAAGGCGGCAATTGGCTCGACCCGTCGGTGACCGGCCGGGTGCTGCACCGGTTCCGGAGCATTGCTCCGCGCCCCGAGGCGTCGGGCGTGCGGGGTGCCGTCGACCAGCTGACCGTCCGCGAGCTCGAGGTGCTGCGCCGGATGGCGCTCGGGCGCAGCAACGGCGAGATCGCCCTCGACCTGGTGATCTCGGAGCTGACCGTGAAGAGCCACGTCGGCCGGATCTTCACCAAGCTCGGCCTGCGCGACCGGCCCGCCGCGATCGTCTACGCCTACGACAACGGGCTGGTCACCCCGGCACCCGGCTGACCCCACGAGCCCACCCTGCGCGTGACCGCCCTCACAAAACTTGCACTTCGATTCATAGCGGTGCAAAGATGCACTCATGAACGAACTGTGCAATCGCCGTGAGACGAAGCGGACCCAGACCGCGCTCCGTCTCCAGCAGTGCGCAGTGCAGCTCACGATCGACCGCGGGTTCGACGGCTGGACCATCGACGACCTCGCCGCTGCCGCCGACGTGTCCCGCCGGACCGTCTTCAACTACTTCGACGGCAAGGCGGAGGTCATCCTCGGCCCGGAGCCCGAGGTCGACCAGGAGCACGTCGACACGTTCGTGGCCGGCGGGCCCACGGGCCAGCTGTTCGACGACCTGATCCTGATCGCCCACGAGGCGACGCGGGAGCGGGCCGAGGCCGGCCAGGCCATGGGCGCCGTCCGCGAGGCCATCATGGGCGAACCCCGCCTGTTGCAGCTGGTGCACAAGCGCTTCGAGCTGGCCGCCACGCTCCTCGGTGACTGCGTCCGGCAGCGCGAGGGCAACGACTTCCCGCCCGAGAAGGTCCGCCTCCTGCTGCGGATCCTGATCACCTGCTTCGACCACGCGCTGGAACGCACCGTCGAGGACACCACGCGCACCTTCTCCGAGCACTTCGACGCAGCGGTCAGCGATGCCCGCAGCATCCTCGCCTGACCCCTTCCCCACCCCATCCGGTCCGACACGGGCGATCCCTGTGTCGACCTCGCCACCCTCACAGGAGTCCTCACATGGCCCGCCTGCTCTACCGCATCGGCTCGACGGCGTACCGCCGTTGGCCCTTCTTCATCGCCGGCTGGCTGTTGCTCGCCGTCATCGTCGGCAGCCTTGCCGCCGCCTTCTCCAAGCCCATGACGGACTCGTTCACGATCCCGGGCATCCCCTCGGAGCAGGCCGCCGACATCCAGAAGGAGCTGTTCCCCGACACCGGTGACGCCTTCGACGACGCCACGGTCAACATCGTGGTGGCCGCGCCCGAGGGCCACACCCTCGCGGAACCGCACTACCAGGCGGCGATCCAGCACCTAATCGGCGAAGTCCCGACGCTGCCGCAGACCGCTGCGGAGAACCCGCAGCTGGTCGCGCCCGTCGCGGCAGCCGAAGGTACGCCGCCCGGCGCCGTGACGCTCTCCGGCGACGGCCGGATCGGCGTGCTGTCGTTCACCTGGGACGTGAAGTCGCCCTCCGACCTCAAGACGACGACGGTCGACGACCTCAAGGACCTGCTCACCGAGACCACCGACGACACCGGCCTGGTGGCCACGGCCAACGGTCCCGGCATGGCCGTCATGGAACCGCCGGGCGGCTCGGCCGAGCTCCTCGGGCTCGGCATCGCCCTGATCGTGCTGGTGCTGACCTTCGGCTCGCTGCTCGCTGCAGGCATGCCCCTGCTCAACGCGGTGTTCGGCGTCGGTCTCGGCATGACCGGCATCACCGCGATGACCGCGGTCATGGACGTCGGCTCGAGCACGCCCATGCTCGCCACGATGATCGGCCTCGCGGTCGGCATCGACTACACGCTGTTCATCCTCGCCCGCTACCGCACCGAGCTGCACCACACCGACGACCGGGCCCACGCGGCCGGGATCGCCGTCGGTACGGCGGGTTCCGCCGTGGTCTTCGCCGGACTCACGGTCCTGATCGCGCTGTCGGCCCTTGCCGTCGTACGCATTCCGTTCCTGACGGCCATGGGCCTGGCCGCAGCGGCGACCGTGTTCGTCGCCGTGATGGTGGCGCTGACCTTGCTGCCCGCACTGCTGGGCCTGACAAAGTCGTGGGCGTTCCGCGGCCAGGTGCGCAAGTACGAGCCGAAGCGCGACGAGCACGGCCGTGTCGAGAACAACGGCGTCCGCTGGGCGCGGGTCCTCGCGAAGGCTCCCGTCGCCTGGGCGCTCGGCGTCGTCCTGCTGCTCGGTGCGCTCGCCGCGCCGATCACGCAGATGTACCTCGCGTTCCCGACCGACAGCACCGCCTCGTCGGACACGACGCAGCGCCAGGCGTCCGACCTGATGACCGAGGCGTTCGGCCCCGGCCGCGAGGGTCCGCTCGTGGTCGTGGTCGACGGCCGCGACATCGCCAACGACGACCAGCGCCAGGCGGCCTTCGACAAGGTCGTGGCCTGGGCAGGTGCCCAGGACGACGTCGCCAGTGCGGACCTCGTCGCCACCAATGCGTCGTACGACGAGAACGGCACGCCGACCGGTGTCGGCACCGGCGCGATCATCCAGGTCACGCCGTCGTCGGGTCCCGACGAGCCGGCCACGCTCGACCTCCTCGAGGCACTGCGCAACGGCCAGGGAGCGATCGAGGCCGACACCGGCACCACCGTCGGCGTCACCGGCCTCACCGCCATCACGACCGACGTGTCGGACCGCCTCAACAACGCGTTGCCGATCTACCTCGCGGTGGTCATCGGGCTGGCGTTCATCCTGCTGGTGCTGGTGTTCCGCTCGATCCTGATCCCGCTGACCGCCACCCTGGGCTTCCTGCTCTCGGTGCTGGCCACGCTGGGTGCGACGGTGGCGATCTTCCAGGAAGGTGCCTTCGGGATCTTCGAGGGACAGCCGATCGTCAGCTTCATGCCGGTGTTCCTGATCGGCGTGGTCTTCGGGCTCGCGATGGACTACCAGGTCTTCCTCGTCACCCGGATGCGCGAGGCGCACGTCCACGGACTGCCCATGCACGAGGCCGTCATCGACGGGTTCCGCAACAGCGCCCGGGTCGTGACCGCGGCCGCCACGATCATGATCGCGGTGTTCGCCGGCTTCATCCTCGAGGACGACGCCATCATCAAGTCGATGGGCTTCGCCCTGGCCGCCTCGATCATCTTCGACGCGTTCATCGTGCGGATGGTGCTGATTCCCTCGGTGCTCTACCTGCTCGGAGAGAAGGCCTGGTGGCTGCCCGCCTGGCTCGACCGGATCCTCCCGAACGTCGACATCGAGGGCGAGTCCCTCGAGCGCACCTCGGGTCCCGTGCACGTCGGCAAGGGCGACGAGGACCGCGAGCTGGTCAGCGTCTGATCCACCGAGTTGGGGTTTGTCACCGCCGAGTTGGGGTTTCGCACCGGCTCACCCG